>JAQVSI010000007.1 GCA_028700625.1 Candidatus Shapirobacteria bacterium | reverse complement strand
CGGTAGTAACTGGATCGACAATAAAAGCTTTGTCTTCAATTTCAAAATCTTTAGCAATTTTTTTGGCAAGTGGAGCTCCTAAATTGGAAGCATGGTTAGCTAAAGGACGATTGGTTAAATCATCAATCATCTTTTCATTTATTTGGTAAGTTCCAGAAACAACTGGAGGAATCATTCCTCCTCGTCCGACCACAGCGTCGAGTTGAGTTATATTTTTTTCTTTTAATATTTCTTCAATATCTTTGGCACGATGTTTTAATTGATCTAAAACATTACCTGGTTTATTGAATTTTTCTTGAAAATCTAAATCTTGAGCATGGTCGATTTTATGTTCAAAAACAAGATCTTTATTTTCGAAAACAGCTATTTTGGTAGTGGTTGAACCTGGGTTAATTATGAGAATTTTCATACTTGATGATTATAAAGCCAATTAAAATAAATGAAAGGCTTAAAATTTGTCCGAAGCTTAAAAAATAAACAGGAATGGCATCGAGCCGAATAAATTCGAGAAAAAATCTGATTAATCCGTAGTAAATTAAATAAATGGCGGTCTGATGAAATTTAATTTTTTTAAAGATTAGAAATAAGATAAACATTAAAATGGATTCATAGAGCCAGACTGGTTGGTTGTTAATTCCATAAATTTCTTGATTAAAGAAATTACCAAAACGACCAAGACTTTGACATAAAGGAATTATTGGAACCAGAGTGTTGGTAATATTAAGAAAAGGAATTTTATTTTTTTTGGAAAAAATTAATATAAAAATAATTCCAAAAATTAAGCCTCCAATTATTCCCAATCCCCCACCGCGAAGATTTAAAATTTGAATTGGATTTTGAGAAAAATAGGACCAATAATTAATAACAGAATAGAGGCGAGCGCCAATAAGACTAAAAATTAAAAGTAAAATAAGAAAAATATTTTCTTTATCTTTAGGAATAATTTTATTATTTTTTTGGAAAAAAGTGATACCGACGACGAAACAGATTCCTAATATTAGACCGTAAATGGACATGAGTGGGTCCTGCGGGAATCGAACCCGCGACCAATTGCTTAAAAGGCAACTGCTCTACCGACTGAGCTAAAGACCCAAATTTTTAAATAACTTAAATTGTTCGGGCCTTTGGATTACGAAGATAATACAATTTGGCACGTCTAATTTTGGTTTTAGGAGATCTTAATTTTTTGATACTATCAATCCAAGGTGAATTGATAGGAAAGATTCTTTCAACTTTAACAGCATCGGAAGCAGTTTTTTGAACGATGAAATTTTTATTTTCACCAGTTCCAGTGATAGCTAAAACTACACCATCAAAAGCTTGTAATCTTTCTTTGTCTTTTTCTTTGATTTTATAGTTGACCTTAACGGAATCGCCAACGGAGATTTCTTGTTCTTTGTATGTAAATTTTAAGGACATATGTTTATTAAATTTATGCTTTGAAATTATATCAAAATAGACTTTGGTAGTCTAGCAACCTAATTTTTGTTTGACAAGAGGATATTATCTATTTGTTTTTTAAGTTTTTCGTCGTATCTTACACCATAATTGAGTGGAATGTTTTTGCCGTTGGCTAAAATAATTAAACCTCTGTGACCATTTGGATTTTGTTTGAGTAAAGTATTCAGCTCCATTAATTGATTTTGAGTGGCTGATTTAGGAACGGTTATAGTAAAATCATATTTTGATGAATTCTTTGGAGCTTCAAGACTGATTGTGTCAATTAATATCGATAAAGTATTTTCCCTCATATTAGTTTTACCTTCGATATAAAAGACTTTATTTTCAGCAAGAATTGGTTCAACTGAATCAAATATTTTTGGGAAGACAACAGCTTCTATTTTGCCTGTTTCGTCTTCTAGAGTTAAAAAAGCCATTTTAGCATTATTTTTTTTAGTTCTAATTAATTTAAATTTTAATAAAGAGGCAGCTATTTTGACTGAAACGTCGCTACTTTTGTTTAAAATTTCGAAAATTTTAGGGAGACCAAGAGACTGAAAAGGTTCTAACATTTTACTAATAGGGTTTTCAGTGACATAAATACCAAGTAATTCTTTTTCTAGGGCTAATCTATCATGTTCAGTCATAGGATTGACTACATCAAAATTATCTGACGGGGCGACTATTTTGGTAGTTTTTTGAGTTGGATCATCGAAGAGACCAAATTGTCCATCATTTTTTTTATTATTTAGTTTTCCACAATCAACTCTAATTCTTTCTAGAGAAGAAAGAATGGCGTTTCTTTCACCAAATTGATCCATGGTGCCAACTCGAATTAAACTTTCAAGAACTCTTTTGTTAATTTTTTGAGAATCGGTTCGAAGGCAAAAATCACCAAAACTTAAGAAAGGACCATTAGTATTTCTTTCATTAATAATATTTTCAATAGCAGCTTCACCAACATTTTTGATAGCGCTTAAACCAAAACGAATCGCTAATTTTTCGAGAGATTCTGAATTTTCTTCCATTTCAAAACCACTCGATGACTTATTAATATCTGGAGCATTAATAATTACACCTAAATGACGACATTCATTAATACCGTCTGTAATCTTTTCAGTATCACCAGATTCAGCTGTTAAGAGGGCACACATGTATTCAACTGGGAAATTGGCTTTCATGTAGGCAGTACGATAGGAAAGCATTCCATAAGATGCAGCATGGGCTTTATTGAAACCATAGGAAGTGAAAGGCTCAATATAGCTGAAAATTTCTTTAGCTTTTTCTTCTGTATAACCATTACTAATACAACCATTAATAAATTTTTCTTTTTGAATTGCCATTTCTTCAGGAATTTTTTTACCAATAGCTTTTCTAAATTTATCAACTTCGGTCCAATTGTAACCAGCTAATTCTATGGCAGTGTATAAACAGTCATCTTGATAAACCAAAAGACCATAAGATTTATCTAAAAATTTTTCCATTTTAGGATCGATATAGCTAGTTTTAGAAGGATCATTTTTACGAGCGATATATTCAGGAATAATAGCCATTGGGCCAGGTCTGTAGAGGGCCACCATTGCCATTAAATCTTCGACTCGATTTGGTTTTAGTTCTTTAATCCATTTAGTCATCCCTTCGCCTGCTAGTTGGAAAACACCCATTGTGTCACCACGAGAAAGCATTTCAAAAGTTTTTTTATCATCTAAAGGAATTTTTCTTAAATTAACTTCAATGTTTTGGGTTTTACGAACATTTAAAACAGATTGTCCCAAAAACGATAAATTTCTAATTCCTAAAATATCGTATTTAATTAAACCAACATCTTCACAAGCATGCATTTCGTATTGAGTAATTATTTTATCTCCACCAGTTTCTGTTTGGACTGGAGAGAAATCTGTGATGGTTGTTGGAGAAATAACGAGAGCACAAGCATGAACACTAATATGGCGAGCACAACCTTCTATTTGTTTGGCGGCTTTGATAATTTTTTTTGAATCTGGATCGGTATCGTAAAGTTGTTTTAATTCAGCGGTAGTTTCCAGGGCTTTGTCAATAGACATAGGAAAGCCTTGAGAACCAAGAGGGATTAATTTACTGATTTTGTCGCCAATGGCGTATTCGTAGCCTAAGACTCGTGCTGTGTCACGAACAGCACCTTTGGCCATCATACGTCCAAAAGTACAAATTTGGGCGACAGCGTCTTTACCGTACTGTTCAACGATATGATGAAGCATTCCTTGTCTTTTATCGTCAGCAATATCTAGATCAATATCAGGAGGTGAAGGACGATCTTTATTTAAAAATCTTTCAAAAGGAAGTTGATAAGTTAGAGGATCAACAGAAGTAATACCTAAAACGAAAGCAACTAGACAACCACCGGCTGAACCTCTGGTATTGGTTGGAGTATCGTTTTCTTCGGCCCAACGGATGAAATCATACATAATTAAGAAATATTCAGCATATCCTTTTGGATTAATGACCTCTAATTCAAACTCAAGACGATCAATTACTTCTTGGTTTAAATTATTGCCATAATATTCTTTGGCACATTTGTAAGATAATTCTTTTAGAGCATTTTGAGGTGTTTTTCCTTTTGGAAGTTTGAATTTAGGAAAATACCAATTACCAAGTTCCATCTCAAAATTACATTTTTCGGCTATTTTTACAGTATTTTCAAGAGCATCTGGAAGATCTTCAAACTGTTTTTGCATTTCTTCTGGAGATTTAATGTAAAAATCTGGCCACTCCATCATACTCATTCTTTTTGGACTGTTGATAGTGGTTTGAGTATTAATCATAACTAAAACATCTTGAGCAAAGGCATCAGTTTTTTTAAGATAATGAGCATCGTTGGCAGCAACTAAAGGAATACCCAATTCTCGACTGATTTTTATTATTCCTTCATTAGCCTTGTCTTGATCTTTTAATCCTGGATGACGTTGAATTTCGAGATAGTAATCTTCTCCAAAAAGATTTTGAAAATCTTTAGCTCTTTTCTTGGCTTTTTCGTAATTATCATCCAAGATTAATTGAGCAATTTCTCCCTCAACACAGGCACTATTACAAATTAAACCATCTTTATATTTAATTAATGTTTCCCAATCGATTCTAGGTTTATAGTAATAACCTTCAATTTGACCAATGCTGACTAATTTCATTAAATTTCGATAACCTTGTTCGTTTTTAGCTAATAAAATTAAATGATGATTGCGACGATTGCCAGTTGATTTATCAAGTCGGCCGTTTGGAGCCAAATAAACTTCACAACCAATAATTGGTTTAATTTCATTTTTTTTACAAATTTTGAAGAATTCAACTGCACCATACATGTTGCCATGATCAGTGATAGCAATAGAATCCATCCCCATTTCTTTAATAAGAGGGATTAATTTTTTTATTTTAGTGAGACCGTCGAGAAGAGAGTATTCAGTGTGAACATGTAGATGAACAAATTTAGCCATAGTCTATTTTAAAGCATTTCTTTTAAAGCGGCGATTCTTTTTTCGATTGGGGGGTGAGTGGAAAAAAGGCTGGCAACCTTATTGCCTTTGAAAGGATTACTAATATAAAGGGAAGCAGTTGCGGTGGAGGCAGATTCGAATTTGTTTGTATCTTTTGATATTTTTTCCAAGGCATCAATTAAACCTTGTGGTTGGCGAGTTAATTTTACTCCCGAAGAATCGGCTAAAAATTCACGACGACGAGAAATGGCTAGTTGAATTAATCGAGCAATAATAGGGGCAAAAATAATCATAATGAGACCAATGATGGCAAATATACCATTACCGCTATCATTATTATCTCTATTTCTGCCACCAAAAAGAGAAGCTCGAGTGGCGGTGTTAACAACAATGGAAAGTGTACCAATTAAAATACTGACTATCATCATTAACCGAATGTCGTAATTTTTAATATGAGAAAGTTCATGAGCAATAACTGCTTCAAGTTCGGTCCGATTTAGTTTTTCTAAAAGACCAGTGGTGGCGCAAATTAGAGCGTTTTCTGGATCACGACCGGTGGCAAAAGCGTTCATGGCTGGAGTATCAATAATATAAACTTTTGGCATAGGAGTGCCATTGGCAATGCTTAAATTTTCAGTGACAGTGTAAAAATCAAAAAAATCTTTACGGTTGGCTGGTTTGGCATTGTTTATAGAAACAACAAGTTTATCACCCCAAAAATAACTAGCTGCTGACATAAAAACAGAAATGACTAAGGCAAAAATCATGAATTCGTTACCATAACCAAAGGCTTGAGAAATAAAGTAAACTGCGGCTAAGATAAAGGTAATAAAAATAGCAATTATTACGCCAGATCTAATCTTGTTATTAGTAACTTGTTCGTAGACATTGATCATAATTACAATTTAACTTCTGGGTTTTTGGTTTCTTCTTCAGAAACTTCGAGTTGATCGGTGTCGGTTGGAGTGGTTAATCCTTTTTCTTCTTTAAAACCTAAAATTGGGGCAATCCAAATACCAGGAATAGTAGAAATGGCAGTATTAAAATCGGCAGTAAGATCGATTAAAGTGCGTCTGGCATACATTAATTTGTCGGCAGTGTCTCGAAGCTCATCCATTAAACTAGAAACCAAATTTGAAGCTTTGATTTCTGGATTACTTTCCATAACAACCTTAATTGAACCTAAGACTTTATTAATTAAATCTTGAGATTTATCCAAAGCTTTTGGATCGTTTGAATTAACAGCTTGATCGATGGACTTTCTGGCGTCGGTTAATTGATCAAAAATCCCCTTTTCATGAGTCATATAACCCTTGACTGAATCAACTAAGTTTGGAATTAAATTGGCTTGGCGTTTTAGTTGATTGCCAATTTCTTGGATGGAGGCTTTAATGCGGACTTGGGTGGTTTTAAGTTTGTTAAAAAATCCGAAAAGATATAGAACTATAATCGCAAGTAGTATTATTGGATAAATCATTTTTTTATTTAATTTTTAACTATATTCATTATATCAGTTTCTAAAACCCCCTTCCCTTAATAAACTCGGGGTATTCCCCTTTGAAAAAGGGGAAATTAAATTTAAATATAAAAAAACAGTTCATTGTTTGTTATTGAAAGTTTTGGTATAGTATCAAGGTAAATATAGACCAAGGGCTCGTGGTGCAGCGGTCTAGCACATCCGCCTGTCACGCGGAAGATCGTGGGTTCGAATCCCATCGGGCCCGCTTACAAAAAATCCCCTATTTCAGGGGATTTTTTAATGCTTAAGTAAAAATTAGCCAAACAATTTATCTAAAAAACTTCGTTTAGGATTTTGTCTTGATTTTTCATCATAATATCTTTGTAGTAATACAGGGTGATTAAAAACTATCGGATCTATTTTAGAATAATCTCTTCTTTTCATACAGTCTTTTACTAATATTTCATTTATTATTTTTTGAATTTCTGAATGATTTTTTTCACTTATTTTAATTTTTTCTCTTTCAATATTAATATATTCACCATCTGAGGATATTGTTAAAGATGTTGTTATTTCACCTACTTCGTCTTGGGAAGAACTATCGTTATCGTAACCGTCAATTCCTGGTGAAAAACCTAAAAATTTAGGACTAATTAATTTATATGCAGCTTCTTTAATTCCGATTTGTTCAGATCTATTTTTTTTATATTCCTCGAAACTATTTGGTTCTTTAGATATTTTTCCAACTTTCCAAACTTGATCTCTAATTTCAATTAAAGTTTCTTTAATATTAAAACTATCTAGAACTTTAAATCCTGGAATGACTATATTATCATAATCATTTTGTGTTTGTTCTTGAATAAATCTCTCTTTTTGTGCTTGTTCTTGTTTTTGAATTTCTCTTCTTGAATTTTCTTCAACTTGTTGTGTATTTTTTATTCTACTAACTTCTCTTTCCCAGTTTGTCATTTTTTTGTTTTTTTAACGGATAATATTGATTATATTACTAATTAATTATACATTCAATATAGGAATAGTACTTTTATGTTCAAACTCTATCAAAAACGTTCCAAGCTCGTCCCACACTTCCCGCAAATGAAAAAATCCCCTGTTTTAGGGGATTTTTTAGTTACTTATAAATATATTTATTTAAAAAATGAATTAAGATGATTTTTTAATTCATGTTCTTTATAAGTTTTACAAAGAGTAACAACATCAAAAAGGGTATCTAAAACTTCATTTCTTTTTACTTTTTTTTGTTTAAGATAATCATCTTCTCCTTTATATCCAACATAATAATTTTCTTCTTTATCTTTTAGTACTCTAATAGAGTTATGACTCCAATAGGCTTGACCATCATTCCATGTTGTATATCGATTTATTGACAAACGATATCCATGTTTACCAAGATAAGAACCATCTTCACAATGATAAAATTCTATTTCGCACGGAACATAGTTATATCCAACACCGTATTTTGTATAACTTTCCTCAAGAGTCAAAATATTGTTATTCCTTATTTTTTTGAAAATTTTATACACACCAAGTTGGTCTAAATCTTTTTTTGTTCTATTACTTAATTCTTTTATTTTTCTTTCTTTTTCTTGTATTCTTATTTCTTCTTCCTGTTTCTTATTTTCAAGATTATTTGTAACATCGTTTAATTTATTAAAAAAACTTTCAATTTCTCTGTTCATTTTTTAACTTTAACGGATAATGTTGATTATATTACTTTTTAATCATACTTTCAATATAAGAGTGTTGCTTATAAATTCAAATTGTGTCAAATATGTTCCAAGTTCGGACCACATTGTCCGCAAATGAAAAAATCCCCTGTTTTAGGGGATTTTTATTGTAAAATTTAGAAAAATAAAAACTATTTAATTGATTTTTGGATTAGGGAAGTGAGTTTTTCGCGGACTTTATCAATTGGTTTTTTAGTTACAAAGGCAATTTCGTTGGAAATGTGTTTTAAAATTGATTCTAAAATTTCTTTATTGGTTCTAGAAAAGGCTTCTGGGGCTTTTTCTTTTTCTAAAAATAATTGTTTTAATATAACTAAACTTTTACTTTGATCGTTTTGATAAAGGGTTTCTTTAATTGATTTGTAATCAATAATTGATTCTGGGTCCATTTTTTCTTCAGCCTCTTTGTAGAGTTTTTTTACAATATCTTGTCCAATTAGAGGTCTTAAGCCGCTTTTGAAAATATTTCCAACTGGAGTGGAATAAGTTGATTCATTTTGGCCGTTACTTTCAATTGGTTTATAGAAAAAATAAGAAAGAGTTTTACCAGAATAATCTTTTTGGTCTTGTTCACTTGAAATTTGATAGATGTTTTCAAAATCTATAATGTAATCCCCTACTGAAAAAATGTTTTTAACTTCTGCCATAAAATTATGTATGTTTCACAAAAAATAAGCTTAAATTATTCACAAATGGAATAAAACTAGGTTTATTATAACAGAAATTAGCTTTAATTGCTGGATTTTGCTTTTATTCTAAAATCCCGTCAAGATTGATGTCGTAGATAATAGCTTCACTAATTAGGCGGTAGGAAATAATTTCTTCTGGCTTAAACCAAATAGCCATTTCTTTTTCAGATTCTTCAATTGAACCAGAAGCATGGATAATATTTCTAACAGCTCTTTTATCTACATCAGAGGCTCTGTAAGAATCGATAGTGTAATCTCCCCTGATAGTTCCAGGGACAGAAGTAAGAGGTTCTGTTCCGCCGGTAATTTTTCGAACAACACCAATGGCGTTCATCCCTTGCCAAACCATAGCAACAACTGGTCCACTGTTAAGGAAAGTAATTAATTGTTTTCTAACACCCTCAGCTAATTCAATTGGATCTTCGGTTGGAGGAGTTAATCCTTTTGCTTTCCAAGCCTCAATAGATTTTGTTCCAGTTTTAAATGCCCATTCAGGGTCAACAGAATAATGAGCCAAAGCAACTTTTTTACTTGGAATAGTCATTTTAATAGCAACTAATTTTAATCCGCATTGTTCATACCTTTTAATAGTTTCTCCAATTAGTCCTCTTTGAACACCATCTGGTTTAACTAAAACTAATGTTTTTTCTTGTTTGTTATCAAAGTTTTTCATATTGGCTTATTTTCTCTAAAAATATTGGAATAATCAAGTTGATGTTGAATCTTGAACATATTGATGTTTGTCTATATAATACTTTTATGGACAAAATATTTAAAGCAATGGCAGATATTAATAGAAGGAAAATATTGACTCTTTTAAAAAATGGCGAAATGTCGGTTAATGATTTGTTAAAAAATTTTGAAATAACTCAAGCAACCTTGTCTAATCATTTATCTATTTTGAAAAAAGCAAAATTAGTAGAAAGTAGAGTTTTAGGAAAACAAAGAATCTATAAAATTAATATAGAACTACTTATATTTTTTGCTAAAAACATAAATCAATTTGTGGGAAAACCAGAAGAAAAAATTATCGAAGAAATGACAGTTAGGTTGATTAAATAATAAAAGGATTGACTATTTAGTTTTTATTTTGTATTTTATTATAAGTCAGCTAAAATTATTAATTGCTGTTTTTTATATATATGTTTTTAATTAAAGCAGGTAAAAAATATATTAAATCTTCGGAAGAATTGGTTAGCATGTTGTTGGGTTTGGCAATTGTGGTTGTGGTGGTATCTTTGATTTTTAATTTTGTTCAAAGAAAGAAAGGAAGTGTGGAAATTCCTGGAGAAGCGAATATCGTTTTGTCTGATGAAGCCATAAAACAAAAACAAGAGGAAAATGGTGTTTATATCGTAGAAAAAGGAGATAGCTTGTGGAAAATTGCTGAGAAAAAATATAATGATGGCTATTCTTGGACAAAAATTGCTAAAGAAAATAATCTTAAAAATGTTTCAGTGCTTTATGTTGGTCAAAAATTGAAAATGTCTGTTGATGAAACTGTAATTACTACTTCAAAAATAGACACAAATAATAAAATTGATCAGGGAGATTATAAAGTAGTAAGAAATGATAATCTTTGGAATATTGCTGTTAGGGCTTATGGAGATGGATACAAATGGACTGATATTTGGCAAGAAAATAAAGCCATAATTAGAAATCCAAGTTTGCTGGAAATTGGAATGATGATTAAAATTCCAAAGCTATAGACGTGGTAAAATAAGCCGTTGCGGCTATAGTTTAGTGGTAAAACATGTCCTTCCCAAGGATAGGTCGAGAGTTCGATTCCCTCTAGCCGCTCCATTCTTTGCCAAGGCTACGGATTGGCGAAGCTGATGCCGAAGTAGCTCAGTTGGTAGAGCATAGCTTTCGTAAAGCTGGGGTCGGGAGTTCGACTCTCCCCTTCGGCTCTTTAAACCCACCCGATCCCGATAAATCGTGATCACTCTCCCTTAAAAAAAGGAGGGAGCATATTAATGTATAATAAGTAAGTTTATGGCAGATTTTAAAAGATCAAGATTAGAAAGAAAAAAAGAAGAACAAATAACTAAAAAAACTATTTTTTTAGGGTTTTTAACAGTTTTAATTTTTGGTTTAATTATAATTTTTGGTTTACCTTTTTTAATTAATTTTTCTATTTTTCTAGGTAATTCTAAGAATAAAAAAGAAGTAATAAATGAAAATATCTTACCTCCAATGGCACCAAGATTGATTATCCCTTTTGAAGCTACAAGCAGTAGTAAGATTAAAATTAATGGTTTTGCTGAAGCTGGTTCTGTAGTTGAATTGCTTAAAAATGAAGAATCTGTAGGAAAAGTAGATACTAATGAAAGCGGTGATTTTTCTTTTGAACAAATTGAACTTAGTGAAGGTGAAAATAGTTTTTCAGCAGTGGCAATTAAAGATGAAAATGGAAGTAGTGAAAACTCTAGTGAAATTGTAGTTATTCTTGATAATAAACAACCAGAACTAATTTTAACTAATCCAAAAGAAGATAATTTAAAGGTTGATTCGGCTGATTTTGATATTATTGGAAAAAGTGAAAAAGGAGTTAGTGTTTCAGTAAACGGAAGAATAGCAGTTGTGGATAATGATGGTAATTTTAAAATAAAAATGCAATTAAACGCTGGTAAAAATGATATTGAAGTAGTGGTAAAAGATTCTGCTTTAAACGAGACCAGAAAGAAAATATCTATTACTTACGATATTTAAAGAAAGATAAAGAAAAGTAAAACCCAGGGATATAAAAGAGAGTTTGCGAAGAGAGAATGAAAAAGAACAGAAATTAGAATTGTTTTAATTACCAAACTACCCCTAATAAATATCTTTTTAAGACCTAGAACGAAGAGAATTAAACCACATATACCACTTGTCGTTAGAACCGTCATCAATGATCCGTCGAAGCCTGAATTGGCATGAGAATTTTGATTATCAATTTGACGAACATAAAAAAGATTATTATAACCATGGCCAACAATTGGAGCTTTTAAAAATAAATTAAATCCTTCTTTGTAGTTTTCAATTTTGGCACTGATTGAAGAAGTTCTTTCAAGTTTTGTTCCCTCTCCTTCAAATCGAGGTAATAAAAAAATAGTAGAAATTATTAAAAGAAAACTTAAAAAGAATATTTTTAAACTTCTTTTTTGGTAAGCAATAAAAGTAAAAGCGACCAGAAAAGAAAGATAACTAGAGCGACTGTAAGTTAGTACCAAGGCTAGGTAAGAAATTGCTAAAACGATTTTTCTTAGTGGAAATTTTTTGTTTAAAAAAACAACGATTATTAAAAATAAATAAATTAAAGCAGTAAAAGTTGGATCAAAGAAAGTACTAACTAATCGGTATAAATGAGGATCCCAATTTAATGCTTTAAAATAGGTAAAATTTGGCCAAATTAGATATTGAATTAGACCAAAAATAATATTACTAAAAATGGCTAAATAGAATATTTTTTTTATCTTTTCTTCTATTTTTGGAGGAAAAATGAAAAATGAGAGTAAAAAAGTTAGTCGAAACAAATATAAAATTGGTTTTATTAGTTCAAAATGATATCTAAAATAATTTAAAAATAAACCAAGCCAAGCAAAAACTAGAAAATAAAGTAAATATTTATTTTTTACTTTTAGACTTTTACTTTTAATTTGTTGAAAAATGTTTAAACAAAAAATGATGGAAATAAAGATATCTATTACAGGAAATGAAATACTTTTTATTTCTATTCTTAATAATTGGCCGAAAAAAAAGACAAAAATTGTGGATAAATAAATTAACGGTGTGACAAATGCCATAGTTTAGCTCGAACTAAAAATGAATGAAAACTCATACCAAGGGCCATGATTATTCCTGGAGTTCCATCTAAAAAACCTAATTTGAAAAAATAGTCTTGAATAAATTTAACCAAAGGGTAGGAAATAATTTGAAACAATGAACCTTTTTTATTTTGGTCAAACAATTCTTGTGAACGAATGTCGGAATAAAAATTTAATTTTTTAATGAATCCTTTTAAAGATTGGTGAGGATAGTGGTGAATGTGGATTTTTTTTGATTCAATTTCTTCTGGGGTTTGCCAAGTTTCATGAACAGCACCAGTAAAGCGGCCGTATTTTTTATTAAAAAATCTTAAAAAATATTGACTGGCGTTTTCGCCGTGTTTTAATTCGTGATTTATAAAAATATCATTTCTTTTAAAGGCATAGTTTTTATATTGAAGATTATCGATATGATTTAAAAATCGGATTAAACTTTTACTTGGTTTTTCGTCGGCATCGAGATAGAGAATCCAATTGTTGGTTGTTTTAGTAATGCCGAAATTACGTTGATCAGAAAAATTATTATTTAATCCCCTTTCAAAAATTTTAACTTTGATTCTTTTTGTTTCTAATTTTTTTAATATTTCTTGAGTTTCATCATCAGAATTATCGTCGACAACAACTATTTCATTAATTCTTTTTGCCTTATCAAGCCATGTCCAATATTTTGAAAGATTTTTTTCTTCGTTGTGGGTGAGAAGGAGGATGGAGATATGACGATGTTTAATCATGGTTTTTAATTGAAAGCCTTGTTTTTAAAAATAATTCTTCTAGTGTGAAGATTATATTTAATATTATACCTTCAACCTTATTTAAATGTTTTTTAAAGAATATTTTTCTCGATTTATACCAGTGATTTAAAGCCATATTATATTTATTATTACTACTTACCCCTCCTATATGAGAAATTTCTGATCTAGGATCAAAAATAACCTTAAAACCTTTAGATTTCATATTTAAACCAAATTCTAAATCTTCTAAATATAAAAAATATTCTTCATTAAAATAATTAATATCTTCTTTTTTATCGTATTTTCTAAAAATTAAGTAAGCACCACAAATTCCCGAAACTTCGGTTGGTTTATTTATTTTTTTTATTTTTTCTGGCCAAAAATTTAATGTAAATCTATTATTTGGAAATATTTTTTTTAAGTTAGTAAATTCAAAAAGACCTGTTAAAAACGTTGGAGTGTTGTTTGCTGTAAATATTTTTTTATATTCATATTTTATTTTTCCACCAATTACTCCAATATTTTTATCTTTTTCTATCAAATCTATTGTTTTTAAAATTGAATTATCAATTATTGTAGTATCTGGATTTAATAAAATAATTAGATCATTTTTTGAGTTATCTATTCCTTGATTAACTGCTTTAGCGAATCCTAAATTTTTATTATTTTTTATTAATTTTATTTTTTGGTCTTTTATATTTAAATAATTAATATCTCTAGAATTGTTATCTATAATTATTATTTCATCGATAATCTCATATATGTATTTTTTAATAGACAACAGTAATTTATTTGTATTTTTTGAAGAATTGTAGTTAATAACTATTAAACTAATTTTGCTTCTTGACATATTTGATATATAATTTACATTTAAATTGTGTTAATAAAAACAAAAATATTTCTTATATTATTTTTAATTTTAACATTTATATTTAATGTTAAAGAAATTTTTGCTGTTAATTATTTTTTTGATGATTTTGATCAAAATAATTTAGATAAATGGATTTTTGTTGATAATGGTTCCTCTGATCAGGAAAGTTGGAAAATTGTCGACGATCAGCTTGTGGGAGAAGTAGACAGAGGAGAATCCTCTTTTTTATTAGCTAAATCTTTTTGGAATTTGTCTGATTATTCTATAAGAGTTGATGCTTCAAATGAAAGTGGGGTTGATCAAAATATTGTTTTTAGAATTTCTGAGGATAGAAATGAATATTATGTATTAGGTACTAGGTTTAATGATTCTTTTTGGCCTCAAGATGGCAATAAAATTGTTTTATTGAAATATGATTCTGTTTCAGGATATAAGCTTTTGGATTCTTCAAATAAAATTGACCAAGTAAATTTGATACAAAATAAAGTTCATAAAATTAAAGTTGAAGTTAAAGGTTCTAATGTTAAAATGTATTTTGATTCAATTTTGGTAATTGATTTTAATGATGATTTAAATCCAATATTAAATGGAAGTTTTGGTTTTTTGAATTGGGGTGGTGATTATTATCATAGGTCTACAAAAAATGTATATGATAATTTAATTATTGGTGATTTTAATTATGACCAACCCATTGTTAAACCTAAAATTATAATTATTCCGGGGATGGGGGCGAGTTGGAACTCGGAAGCGATTGTTTACAACAGAACCGTTGAAAATGATCAATGGAAAATGACACCTTTTGTAAAGACTTATGATGGTTTAATAAACGGATTAAAAGAAAATGATTTGAAGGAAAATGAAGATTTTTATGTTTGGAATTATGATTGGAGAAGACCCTTGGCTGAGATTGTTTTGAATTTAAATACTTTTATTAATCAAAAAATTAAAATGGATGAAAAAGTTATTTTGGTTGGGCATAGTCTTGGTGGTTTAACTTCTAGAGTTTGGGCGGAAGATAATAAGGACGATTCTAGATTAGAAAAAGTAATAACTTTAGGAAGCCCACATCTTGGAACGGTAGGACTTTATGAGGTTTGGAATGGTGGCCAAATTTCTGATTTGTCTAAAATTAGCTCAATTGCTTTTAAAATTTTATTAAAAATTCAAGGAGTAACTGCAAAAAGTGATATGGAAGCAGCTAGAAAATATGCTCCACTAGTTAAAGATTTACTACCAACTTTTGATTTTGTTAAGAAAAATGGAAATAATTTGTCTAATGATAAATTAGAGACAAAGAATGTTTTTTTAAAAAATAAAAATGAGGCGGCATCTAATTTAGGAATAAAATTGAAACTATTTTCAGGAATAGGTTATAAGACTATGAATTATATTGAACTTACAAACAACGCTTTGTTTGATAAAATTTTAGGAATTTGGCCAGACGGAAGGGTGAAAAGTTCTTTATATACTAACAATGGAGATGGTACTGTCTTGACAAGAAGTGCTAATTATAAGAAAAGTAATTTTACAGAAATTAATAGTAATCATGGAGATATTGTTGATAAAACCATTAATCAAATAATGACAGAAATTGGTTTGAACCAGGTTGATCTACTTAGTGAAAATCAAGACTTTACAAATAGTGTTGTTGTTTTTGTTGGTTCGCCTGTTGGTTATTCTGTTAAATGTGATGATGAATCCCCTATTTTAGAAAAAGATGGTTTTGTATTAATTAAGAATAAAAATTATAAAAATTGTAATATTGATTTTGTTGGAACTGGGAATGGTTTAATTCATGTGGTGGCAGGAAATACTAATGATAATAATTGGTCATACTGGGAAAAGAATGTAGTTGTCGGTGAAATTGGTAGTATAAAAATTGATCCTAAAAATGGACAAATTATTAAAGACAAGGCTAATATTTCATTTTTAAAATCAATAATTAAAGCAGATATTGAATCTTTATTGATTTCTAATAAAAATAACAATGATTTAAAAGAGGCTTTAAAATTTTTAGACAAAAATCAATCAAGGCTTTTGATTAAAAGTATTTTTAATTTTAGATTGAAAAACAATGAAAGAATTCTTAGCCAAAAAATTATTGAAAATGCAACAACTTGGATGTCTTTAATAAATAATTGTTCTAAAAATTTGGCAACTAGTGGTTTTAAAAAAGTTGATGGTTATCAAAGATTAATTAATTTTTTGTTTAACCTAAATAATAAAAGGAATTCTAATAGTGAATATGTGGCAATCAGTTATCAAAAAATGGATAATCTTTTAAAGATTAATAAAATTAATTTAGATAAAAAAGATTATTCTGATGTTTGTGCAAATAATTTTACGGCTTTAAATTATGGAACTGAACTTTTAATTAAAAATTATAATTTTAATGGGTCTAAGAAGTGGTTGTTACAGGACTCGGACCTGTGACCTCTCCGATGTGAACGGAACGCTCTAACCAACTGAGCTAAACAACCTTAGTGATTTAGATTATACCAAGTTGGGTAATATTCCACTATAATGGATAATTATGAAAGATAAATTTTATAAAAATCAAAGAGGTTCTATTGGTAGTTTTATTTTAGATTTTATTCAATCAATAGTTTTGGCTTTAGCTGTTTTTGTACTTTTGTATCTTTTTGTGGCTCAACCAAATGAAGTTAGTGGAAGTTCAATGGTTCCTAATTTTATAAACAAAGAGTATTTATTAACAGAAAAAATATCTTATGCTTTTGGTGAGATTAAACGAGGTGATGTGGTGGTTTTTAAAGCTCCTGCTGGTGAGGCCTGTGCTGCTGAGGAATGTGAATATATTAAAAGAGTCATTGGTCTTCCTGGAGATAGGGTTATGGTTAAAGATAATCAGGTTTATTTAAATGGACAATTACTAGATCAAAGTTTCTTATCAGATGGAGTTTTAACTAAACCTGGTCAATATTCTGAAGAAGGTGTTGAACAAACAGTTCCACAAGGTTACTATTTATGCTTTGGTGACAATAGAGAACATTCACGAGATGGCCGAGAGTTTGGGCCAATTAAAAAAGATTTGATTATCGGAAAGGCTTTTTTGAAATATTGGCCAGTGTCGGCAATCGGTCTGATTCCTACGGTTAGATTTTAACTTTGTAATTCTTTTTTACAAATTTGTTTATAGAGAGTTTTTAATTCTTCAAACCTTTGATCTACTGGTCCTTTGAACTGAAAAGTTACTTTAGTTAAAACATTAGTTTGGACGATTTTAACTGAAGTAGTTTTGTTGCTAAAAAAAGATTGAAGATCTTGTCCGATGTTGTCAATCTTTGATTTTAAAAATTGAGGTAAATTTTCTTTAGTAATTGGAACATCTCCTTCTTCTATCTTTTTTCTCATTCTTCTAGCAATATCTTCAGCCCTACGGACAGAAGCTTTTTCTTTTAAAATTATTTTGTAGGCTTCGATAATTAGACGAGTGTCTCCTATTCCAGATAGGGCTCTAGCGTGGCCTTCGCTGATTAGACCAGATAATAAACCATCTTTGATGGCATCTGGAAGAGTAAGTAATTTAAGACAATTAATGACATAAGGAACACTTTTGCTAACTTTTTTAGCTATTTGGTTGTTGTCAAAACTAAACTCATCTTTAAGCCTCATGAAGGCTTTGGCTCTTTCCATAGGATTTAGGTCTTTTCTTTGGACATTTTCAACGATGGCCATTTCTAGCATTTGTTGGGGAGTTGTTTCCTTGATAATGGCGGGGACATATTCTAGTTTGAGAGCTCTAGCAGCCCTCCATCGCCTTTCTCCGGCAATAATTTGATATCCGGCTGGAGTTTTGGCAATTATTAATGGTTCTAAGATTCCATGTTCTCTTATTGATTCTATTAATTCGGAAATAGATTCTGGATTGATAATGCCTCTAGGCTGGAGAGGGTTAGGTTCTAATTGATTAGTTGGGATTTGAGAGACATTTTTTATCATAGTTAAAGATTACTATGAAAAGTCTCGTGAAAAAAGTATCCAAAAATAGTTCAAACTAACTCAAAAACAAAACTTTTTTTGGATAAAGTAGAATTTTCTTTGATAGAGAGACTTATTTATCTGTTTTTGCTTTAATGACAGAAACAACACTTTTGCCAAATTTTTTAAAAAATTTGACGATACCTGGTCTCATGGCATATATAGTGAAATCTTTACCTGTTTTTGTGCCTTTACCAGCGTGAACACTAGATCCAACTTGCCTGACGATTATTTCTCCAACTTTTATTGATTGACTTCCGAAGACTTTGACTCCTCTTCTTTGCCCAGGTCGGTTTGATTTTTGATTTGTTTTACCTTGTGATTTTGTATGTGCCATTGTTTAAATTAAAAGTTAATTTTAGTAATTTCAATTTCAGTTAATTGAGCTCGAAAACCAGTGGTTTTGCGATAACGTGATTTTGATTTATATTTGAAAACTTTAAGTTTTTCGCCTTGAAAATGTTTTAAAACTTTGAATTCAACAGAAGCACCCTTAACAGTTGGGGTTCCAATGGCTATTTTGTCTTCGTTGACAGTTAATAAAACTTGATCGGTTGTAGATGTTTCACCTTCTTTAAGGGCTAAAAGATCGACGACAATTTTTTGATTTTCTTCAATTTGATGTTGGGTGCCAGAAATGGCGATTACAGCGTATTTCATACTGTTCGAGTATATCATAATAAATTTACTAGACAAGATAAAGATTTCTAGGAAGAGTAGATAATTCCGAGAGAAAAAAGAAGTGTCATTAACGAAGATCCTCCTACGGAAATAAAGGGAAGAGGAATGCCGGTTACTGGTAGAATTCCAATGTTCATACCAATGTTGACAAAAGTTTGCATCCAAATTTGGATGGCAATACCAAGAGTAAACAAAAACAAGGCTCTGTTTTTAGTGGAAAAAGCTTTGTTAAATAAAGTGCTTATTAATAAATAATAAGCAAAAACAACAATTGAAATACCGACTAAACCTAATTCTTCAGCAGTGGTAGCAAACATAAAATCAGTGTGTTTTTCTGGTAAAAATAATAATTGTCCTTGAGTCCCCTTTTTGTAACCTTTACCAAAAATACCACCAGATCCAATAGCAATTTGAGACTGAATAACATTGTAACCCTCTCCTAGAGGATCAGCTTTGGGGTTTAAAAATGTAATAATTCGGTTTTGTTGATAATCATGAAGAACATATTTGTAAACTAGTGGTGAAGCTAAAATAAAAATAAATCCTAAAAGAAGAGAAAGTTTTAGTAGTTTTTTATTGTATAAAATTATGGGAATAATTAAAAAGAAAACAGAAATAGCGCTGCCAAGATCTGGTTGAGCCATAATAATTGAAACCGGAATAAAATGAAGTAAAGGAAGATTGGTTGTGGCGAGAAAAGACATTAACCATGGTTTGACTAACTCTGATGGCTGGAGGGTAGCTCCAAACAAATAAATCCACCTACGAGAACCTCTGTTAATACTGTTTAGAAGAATAGGGAGAAAGAGAAGAACGCAAGAAATAATAAAAATTGGCCATTTGTAAGAATTAAGTTGTTTTAGATTTATTTGCTTACCAACAAAAAACAAAATAATACCGATAAGCCAAGCTAGTAATTGCTTTAAAACTAAATTTGGGGCAATAGAACTAATCATCAAAATATTGATGCAAAAAAGGACAGACAAACTAATTAAAGTGGTTAGCCATAACGATCTCGACATTGAATAAGTTTAACTTATTTTATTTATTTTTTCTTAGAAAAGCAGGGATGTCGTATTCGTCGATGATATCGATTCCAACTGGAACTTCTTTATTATTTAGAAATTCTTTGATTTGATTGTCACTAAGTTCTGTGGGGTTTGAAATATTGTTAGTTTCTGGAGTTGGATTTTTTTTAACTTCTGGAAGTTTAATTAGAGGTGGTTGAACTTTTTTGACATGCTGATACATATTGGCTCGATTAGTATCAAAACCAGTAGCAATAACTGAAATTTTAACTTTACCTTTTAGATCATTGTCGATGGTAGCTCCAAAAATGATATTAGCGTCTGGAGCGGTTCGATCGGTGATAGTTTTGGCGGCTTCTTCGATTTCAGCCATGGTGAGATCTGGTCCACCAGTGACATTAATTAAAACTCCTCTGGCTCCTTCAATACTTACTTCAATTAAAGGAGATTCGATGGCTCCCTCAACGGCTTTTTGAATTTTATTTTCACCTTCAGCCTCTCCTACTCCCATAAGAGCAGAACCAGCATTACTCATAACAGTTTTAATGTCGGCAAAATCGAGGTTTATTAGACCTGGAACAGTAATTAAATCAGCAATTGCTTTTGTACCCTTGCTTAAAACAGAATCAGCGATTTTAAAGGCCTCTAAAAGAGTGGCTTTATCGTTAATAACTTCCATTACTTTTTGATTTGGGATGACAATTAGAGTGTCAACATTTTCTCTTAATTGAGAAATACCTTCTTCGGCGTTGGTCATGCGGCGAGTACCTTCAAATAAAAAGGGTTTAGTAACAACACCAATTGTCAAAATTCCTAATTCTTTTTTAGCAATTTGGGCGATAATTGGGGCAGCGCCAGTACAAGTGCCTCCTCCCATGCCCCCTGTAATAAAAACCATATCTGTGCCTTCAAGAACTTCTTTAATTCTTTCTCGAGATTCTTCGGCAGCTTTTTGGCCAATTTGAGGATTACCCCCTGCTCCTAAACCTTTAGTGAGTTTTTCTCCAATTTGAATTTTGATTGAAGCAAGGGAATTTAATAAAGCTTGAGAATCAGTATTTACAGAAATAAAATCAACACTTTTTATTGAATCTTCGGAAATCATAGAGTTGACAGCATTATTACCTCCGCCACCGACACCGATGACTTTTATTCTAGCAAATTGTCCTGTAAGAGTTTTAATTAATCCCATAATTTAGGGTAAAAGTGGTTCTAGTAGACTTTTAATTTTACCCATAAAGCCACCTAGTGAAATTTTTGGAACTTTAATGTTAGATCCTCCAATTTTTTTGGTGTTTTTGTTGTGAATTAAAAGACCAATGGTACTAGTATAAGCTGGATTGAGGATATCATCAACTATGCCACCGACTTTTGGTGGATTGGCAATTCTTAATGGAAGAGGAATAACTTTACTACAAATTTCCTTAGCGTTAATAGTCATTGCTCCTCCACCAGTTAAAACAATTCCAGCTGGAATTGATTGGTGAAAACCACTAGTCTCAATTTGAGAATAAATTAAATTGAAGATTTCTTCTAGCCTTGGTTTAATAATGCCATTAATGGCAGTTTGAAGAGAGATTTTTTTCTTGTCGTCGGAATGAATATCAAAATGAGAGAGATCGATTTCGTCTTCAAATTTCTTTGTTTCTGCTAGTTTGGTTAATTTTAATTTTATTTTTTCAGCATCTTCGATTGAAAAACGAAGACCAATGGCAATGTCGTTGGTGACATTGTTGGCACCAATAGGGATAACAGAAGAAAAAACAGGAGAACCTTCAATAAAGATAGTGATATTGGTTATACTGCCACCAATATCGACTAGAGCAACTCCAAGCTCTTTTTCGGTTTCAGTTAAAGCAGCAGTAGCAGTGCTTAAACCCGCATAAGTTAGAGATTCAATTTTAATACCAATGTCTTCAAGACATTTTTTTAAATTTTTTAAGGCTGGAGATGAAGCTAGAATTAGATGAGCTTCAACTTCAAGACGAATACCATTCATACCAACTGGATCGATGACTCCTTCTTGACCATCGACGGTAAATTTTCTTTGGATGATGTGAATTATTTCCTTACCTGTTGGTAAAGAAATAGCTTTAGCAGCTTCAGTGACCCGATTAATGTCGTTTTCATCTATTTCCCCATTTTGATTACTTATGGCAACGACACCATGAGAGTTGATCGATTCAATATGAGGAGCAGAAATAGAAATATTAGCACTATTTATTTGAAAACCAGCCATTCTTTCGGCGGCTTCGATGCTTTGAGTGATAGTATTAGAAGCTTGTTCGAGATTTATTATTTGACCTTTTCTAAAACCCAAAGAAGGGATTGAAGAAACAGCAACAACATTAAATTTATCTTCGGTGTCAAAATATTGACCAACCATGGTGGTAATCTTTGAGGTTCCGATATCTATGATGTTAATTATTTTTGAATGTTGCATAAGGTTTACTGATACTTAGATCAACTAATTGAAGTTGTTTATTATTAATTTTAGCTGTTTTTAAAATTTCTTGTAAAGAAGTAATTTGCCAATAAGGATTTTTCTCGGTTGATAAAATAACTTTAATTGGATTACTTTTATTAATTATATAGAATTCAAACTGATTTTGATAATCCCTAATAGTACTTTTAGTTATTTCAATTTGGGCCGTTTTTAATCCGTGCTCTAATTGAGAGTAAAAATTATTTTTTTCTGAAGCCGGATTTATTTTATTTTCAGAAAAATTAACGAGGGAATAAAGAGAAAAAGATAAAAGGGATATAAAAATAATAATTAAAAAAATTCTAAATAATTTCATGAATTAGGTTTAAAAGTCTTAGATTATTCTCATTTTTGATATTTTTTTTGTCGATTTTAACTAAAGACAGTTTATTAATGCTACTTAAAAGTTTTTCTTCGTTTAGATCTTTTTCTTCAATAATTTCAGTTTGTTTTGGATTTTTTTCTTTAACCCAAAAAGCGTTCAAAAGTTGTTCATTCTGTTGACTAACTTTTAGAGGAATTAAAATTGATTTTTTGTTTAGGGCAACAATTTCTTGACTAGTATTGGCGCCTGAGCGGCTAATAATTATTTCGGCTTTATTAAAAATATGGCCGATGTCGTTGGCTTCTAAATAATCAAAAACGTGATAGTTAGAATTGCTTTTTTCTAGTTTTTTAAAAGAGGAAAAGTCGATTTTTCCTGTTTGATGAATTATGTAATAATTTTTTAGATTAGTTAATATTTTTTTTATTAATAAATTTATAGTATGAGAACCTTGATTTCCAGCAGTTATAAAAATAATATTTGAATTAATTTTTTCTAGAGAATCCCCTATTTTTGATTTTTTGGGATTAAAAATTTCTTGTCTTAAAAGATTACCAGTGATAACTATTTTATTTTTTGGAAGTTTTTCTTTTTGAATTTTATTATCGAAAGATAAGGCAACTTTATTGACAAAAAAACTGTTTATTTTAGTAGTTAAACTGTTGGTTAAAGTCTGTTCGTGGGTTAGAGATGGAATTTTTTTGATAAAAGCACCAATAATTATAGGAACAGAAACATAACCACCGAAGGAAACTATTATGTTGGGTTTTATTTTCTTAATTAAAAATAGAGCTTCAAAAATAGAATTAGCTGTTTGAGGGAGGCCTTTAATAGTGTTTGGAATCCATCTTCGGTCTAATTTCCCACAATTGATTGAGTAAAAATTTATTCCTATTTGGGGAATAATTTTTGATTCTATAGAAGAAGTTTTGTCAACACTGGAATTATTTTTTCGACCGATATAGTTTATTTGCCAATTTGTTTTAGGATCGTTTTTCAATTGTCGAATTAGTTCTAAAGCTGGGGTGAGATGTGTTCCTGTGATGATGATCGTTTTTTTTGTTTTCATGATGCTCACCCTTTGAGTATAGCAGCATTTTTTGATTTTTTTCGACATTTCTAACCAAACCGATGGCAATAAAGAGGGTTAGAAGTGAAGATCCACCATAGGAAATAAAAGGAAGAGGAACTCCTGTTAGAGGAATAAGAGCCGCGATAGCAGAAATATTAATTAAGCTCTGATAAGCAATCCAACAAGCAGTGGCGGATACTAATAAACTTTGAAAAGGATCTTCTATCGTTTGAGAAAACTTTAATAGATAATTTATTAGAGAAAGATAAATTAATAAAACAGCAAAAAGACCAATAAAACCGACCTCTTCTCCAATAACAGCCAAGATTGAATCAGTTGAAATTTTTGGTAAAAACTTATATTTTTGATCAGAATTAGCAAAACCTTTACCGAATAAACCTCCACTGGAAAGAGTTAATATAATTTGATTGCTGTGATACGAAGAAGTGCTTTGGTTTTGTTGTGGTTCTAAGAAGGTTTTTAATCTGGCTGATCGATAGGGTGACAAAAAAATTAGAGGAATGCTGAGAATTAAGGTGAAAATAATGATTCCAAACAAAGGTAAAATGTCACCTCCGGAAAGATAGTAAATCGAACCGACTATGGCAGAGATTAAAATGGCGGTGCTTAGATTTGGTTCAATAATAATAAGAATAAAAGGAATTCCTAAATAAAGAATTAAGTTTTTTAAATGACGTTTTTCTGGTTTGGAAAAAAGATAAGAAAAATAGATAATAGAAGTAAGTTTTAATATCTCAGATGGTTGAATACTAGTGAAGCCCAGATCTAACCAACGCTTAGCTCCAAGAGCTTCATTTCCTAAACCAGGAATTAAGACCAAAATTAAACCTAAAATAGAAATACTATAAAAAACAAAAGAAAATTTCTTTATAAATTCTATTTTAACTTTTGAAGTTACATAAAGAGCGGCAATTCCTAATATAAGCCAAAATCCTTGTTTTTTAATAAAGAAAAATTTATCTCCAATAGTAGAATTGGCTTCACTTAAAGAAGAGATAGAAATGAAAATAAGACCGATAAAAACAAGACTAAAAACTAAAAAAAGTAAAGGTGATTTAGTTTTTTTCATTTAATTTTATGGAGATAGAAATATGATTTGGAGATTTTGAGAGAGGATAAGAAAAATTTAATTTTTTGTAAGTATAATTGTTTTTGTTTTTTGGAGTAAGTTCGGAACCAATAATTTTTTTATTATTAAATCTTTCTTTTTCAAATTTCAAATTAATAGAATAATTTAGTTTTAGAAATTCAATTAAATGAAAGTAGAAAAGGGGATTAATTTTTTGATCGATTTCAAGTTTAGTATAGAAAGCAAAGGAAGCAGTAAGACGAGGATTACATTCTAATAAAAAGATTTTATCATTTGAAACTAAAAAATCTAAACCAAAGAAACCTTTATAGCCGATTTCTTTTATTATTTGACCAAAGTCCTCACTTATTTTATTGATGATTTTGATTATTTTTGGTGGAGCAAAAGATGGCCATTGGCGACCGACCGTGGTAAAAGGATTTTTTGTGTAAGGAGAAATGCCGGTATACTGAAGTGCAGGTGGACTTTGAATTAGACCAAATTTGGTTAGACAACAATTATTTAATAAAGAATAAGAAGATTTTATAAAAGGGCTATATTTTACAATAACCATTGATGATATTTTATCTTTAATTTGATCCCAAGATGAAGCAGAAAAAGTGCTGTTACCTGCCCAACCAAAATGAGTTTGAATAACTAAATTTGGGCCATAAAGATGTTGATATTTCAAAAAGTTTTCTTCTGAAAAAATATCTATTGAAAAAGGAATGATAGGTAGATGATATTTTTGACAAAGTTTGGCAAATTTAATTTTATTTTCTAAAAAGCGATTAATTGGGCCGGGATTACTAATATTTATCCAATTATTTTGTTGACAGATAATGTCAATTTTGGCAGATGGTTTGAAAGGAATGATAACTGGAATTAGAGAACCAGAAGTTGTTTTTATATATTTAATTACTGCTGGATTACTAAGCAATTTACCGCTATTTTTAATTTTTATAGACGAATAGTCTGAAAGATAAATTTTGTGAAAATTTTTGATTTGAGGTAAATCTATGTCTAAAAATTTATCAACGACCAAAAAATAAAAGGCGTATGGAGAATTATTGATGATATTTTCTAATTTTATCTTTGACATCCGGTTAAAAGTACAACTGGGTAACTACCTATTTCTATTTTATTTTTAATGGTTTTCTTTAGACCAGCAAAAGCCAGTGCTCCTTCGAGTGAAGTTTTTATTTGTTTTAATTCTAATTCATTTTGAGCTTCGATAATATCCTTATTTTGAATAACTAAACTTGTTCCTCCACTATTTTTGATAGTAGAAATAATTTGAGATTTAAGTGGTAAATATTTTACAGAAATAGCATCGGTGATATTTTCTGTTTCTGGTTGATAATTTTGATCAAAATTTTTCGATAGAGGGCAATTACTGGCTGGTTGAACTGCAAAAATTTTGACTGATGGATTTAATGATTTAGAAATTCCTAAAAGGGTAGAACCACTGCCAACTGGAATAAAAATACTGGTAATTTCTGGTAATTCTTTATTTAATTCTTTGCCAATTTCTTGATAGCCAATTAAGGCACTAGGATCAGTCGATTGGCGTAAAAGATAACTATTATTTTTTTTAGCAAATTTGATGGAATCACTGATAGGTTTGTCAGAAAAGACTATTTGGCAATGATTTTTTTTAATTAAAGCCAATTTGTTTTGATTTACTTTTGGAGAAAGAAAGACTGTTAGTTCGATTTGATTAAGATGACAAAAATAGGAAGCAGAAATGGCGGCGTTGCCAGTACTGGAAATTACAGCACTTTTAAAACCTTGTTTTTTCAGATTTTCTATTTGAAAAATTATAGCTCTATCTTTGGCTGAACCAGTTTTATTTAAATCTTCCCTTTTGAAATATATATTTTCTAATTTAATTAATGGTGTATTTGACATATAATAGTTTAATTATACTAGTTATAAATTTTAATAAAACATGAACGAAAAAGTTATTTGTCCAGATTGTAAAACAGAAATTGAATTAATTGAAGCCACAATGGTTGGAGATATTATTGAATGTCCAGAATGTGGTACAGAAGTTGAGATTTTATCCTTAAACCCTTTAAAATATCGTGAATTAATCGAGGAAAAATAAACGATAAAAACCTTGGTGCTTGAATGATTTGTCAGTAATATTGGCTTTTCCATATTTAACTCCCCTGCCAGAAAGAGAGCTTTCTACATAATTAATGATATTACCTGTTTTTTCTATGATGAATAAAACATGGTGGCCGTTTTTTTGGCGAATAAGATCACCAGTTTGTAAGTCATTTAAATCAGTTATTTCTTGGGAAATTGGACTTGAAGTAAGCATGCTGGCAGAGATTTTTCGAGGTTCTAGTTTAGCGTTAAAATAAAAATTTAATAATTGACAAACAAGACCAGAACAATCAATACCAAGATGATTCTTTTTTTGAAAATTGTAAAATTCTTGATTGGTTAGTTTAACTAAATCTATTTTTTGTTTTTGGGCGAGTCGAATAGTTTCAGCAGCAATTTGTCGATAATTACCCTTACCTCCAAGAAATTGTTCTTTGATTATTTTTCTGTCTTTTAAAATATTTTTGCTATAAGGCAAACCAATATAATATTGAATTTCTTGTTTTAATAATTCTAGTTTATTCCCAGCCATAATCCAAAGATTGCTAATATAATGCCAGCTAGCCAAGCACGCATGACTATTTTTGGTTCTTCCCACCCAAGATGTTGAAGAGTTAGGTGAATTGGAGCAGCTGGAAAAACTTTTCTTTTAAAATATTTTTTACTAAGAAGTTGAATGGCACTAGAAAGACCTTCTATTATGAAAGGTGATCCAACAATTATTAAAGGAACTATTTTTCCTAAAAGAAGAGCAATAACAGCAAAAGTGGCTCCAAAAGAAAGAGATCCGACGTCTCCTAACCAAATTCTGGCTGGGTAAACATTGAAGTAAAGAAAAGCTATTAGGGCGCCGATCCACAAAGCTAAAAAAGAGGAAATAACAGTATCTAGTGAAGTGCTAGCTAAAATCCAAAAAGCAAAAAGAGCAATCATTAGTAATCCACAGGAAAGACCATCTAGTCCATCAGTAATATTAAAAAAATTGGCGAAACCAGTAATTATTATGGTGGAAATAGGGATGAAGAAAATGCCTAGTTTTATTGCTCCTAAGAAAGGTAGATAAATAAAATCAGTTTTTAACTGGAAGTAAATCATCAGAGAGATAATTAAAGAAAGAATTATTTGTAAAATCAATTTATGAATCATTTTTAGACCGAAGAATCTAGTTTTTTTAAACCCAAAAAATTTATAGATATCGTCATATAGACCGAGAAGACCAAAACTAATAAAAGTGAAAAAAAGAATGAATAATTCATGAATTATGTCGTAATTTGAAGAGATAAAGATTCGGGAAAACTTAAGAATAGGAAAGAGAATAAGAAAAAGGATACAAACAGAAATAATAACTAACAGACCTCCTCCAACTGGAGTACCTTTTTTTTGATTATGAAATTTGTCAAAAATAGTTGTTCTTTTATTTTGAAAATCAGTGGTTTCTTGATGTTGGCGTTGAAATTTTAGCTTATAGAGAAGATTAATGAAAGGGACAACCAAAATACTAGTAATTAAAAACGAAAAAAGAAGTAAGCCAAGGTAAAGATGTATCATAAATTAGGTTTTTATATATTCTATGTTAGCACCTAAAGACCATAGACGCTCAGCTAGTTTTTCATATCCCCTTTCAATGTATTCAACTCCGTCAATAATTGATTTACCTGGGGCAGTTAGTGCAGCAATAGTAGCGGAAGCACCAGCTCGAAGATCGTTAATAACAAAGTTGGCTGCTTTTAATCTGGTAGGGCCATATATTTTAACTCCGTGAAAATATTCTGGACGATCACTTTCTTTGTTAAATTGGTAGTAATTTTCTGGATTAGCTAAACCTGGGTTAAAAAATTTAACTTTAACACCCATTTTTTTAAGGTTTTCAATATGCTGGAAACGATTTGGGTAAACTTTTTCAATAATAGAACTACAACCAACTGTTTGAGTTAATAAAACAGTGAAAATAGCTTGCCAATCGGTCATAAATTCTGGTTCTGGGCCAGTTTCAATATTTGTTCCAGTCAGAGTTTTTACCCATTGGACACAAATTTCATCGTTTCCAATTTTGACTTGAGCTCCCATTTTTTCTATGATTTCCAAAAAAGTTTTAACAATATCTGGTTTAATTCTTAAAATACAAACAGAACCTTTTGTGGCAAGAGCAGCACAAGCAAAAGTGACTATTTCATTTCTGTCGCAAATTACATCATGTCTGGTTCCTTTTAACTTAGAAACTCCTTGAATAATTATTTTTTTGTTGTCGATTGGATCTCTTTCAATTTTGGCACCCATTTTATTTAATATTAAAATAAGATCATCAATTTCTGGTTCTATGGCAGCATTGTTGAGAATAGTTTCACCGCTAGCAAGAACAGCGGTCATTATAATTACTTCAGTAACAGTGTGAGATGGTTTTATAAAAGTATAATTAGTGCCAATAATTTTATCGGTAGTAAAGGTAATATTGTTTTCTGTTTCAGAAACTTTTATGTTCATTTTAGCGAAACACTCGAAGAGACGATCAAGAGGTCTGGCTCCCAACTTGTCTCCACCAGGAATCGGAACAATAGCTGTTCCGGTTCTAGCAAGTAATGGAGCGGCAAACATAAAAGAAGTTCTTGATTTTTCACCAGTACCCTGAGGAACTGTTGAGTTTATTATTTTTGGTGTAGTTAACTCAAAGCAATGGTCCCCTGTTTGGTTTACTTGACAGCCAAGATTTTTAGCAATGCTGGTAGTTATTCTAACATCAGAGATTTGTGGGACATTATTTAGGAAGACTTTTTCATCAGTTAACATTGAAGCAATTATTTGTTTGAAGCTAGCGTTTTTGGCACCTCTTATAGAGACTTCACCTTTAAGTTGTTTACCTCCGGTTATTATATATCTGGACATAGTTTATTTTAAAGAATTAATAAGAGATTTGATAATCTTGTTTTCGTCGAAGCCGCCAGAATTCATATTTATAAGAATATCTCCATTTTTTAAATTTTGTTTATAAAAATCAATAATACCCTCATTTATTGGTATATATTTTAATTTTTTACCAATAATATTTATGAAATCTTTAGCTGTAGTACGATTATTTTTATCAACCCCATTTTGATAATTTAGTTTGGCTAAAACAACTTCAGAAGCTATTTCAAAAGCTTTTTCAAAATCTTTTAAACTTTCTTTGTATTGAAGAAAAGAAGCATGAGGTTGATATAAAACTTTTATATTTTTTTGGGGAAAATGAGAATGAATTGCTGTTAGTGTTGATTCAATTCTGTTTGATGATTGAGCAAAATCATCAAAAATCAATATATTTTTTTTGTCATAAATTTTTTCAATTCGGCGCTTGACTCCTTTAAAAGTTGAAATGGCTTTTTTAATTTTGTTTTGATCTAGTTTTAAACTATCAGCAACGGTAACTGCGGCTAAGATATTTTCAAAATTAAATTGACCAATTAAATTAGTTTTAATTTCAAGGATATTTCTTGGTGTCTTAATTTCTAAAAGAGTGTAATTGGTTTTAATTTTGATATTTTTTAGGTAATAATCTGAATTTGGTGAATTGTAAGTAATTATTTTTGAATTTGAATAAAGACTTAATTCTTTTGTTTGAAAACCTTTAGAATTAATAAAAAGAAGTCCTTCTTTGGGAAGATTGGTAATTAATTTTTTAAAAGAATTAAAATTTTCAATTTCAGTGGAATAAGAATCTTTATGTTCCCAATCAGCACTGGTTAGTAGTAAAAATTTGACGGGGTAATATAAAAATTTAGCTTGAGTATCTAGACCATGAATTGATTCGTCAGCTTCGACTATTGACCAATTGGAAGAAGAAATATTAGTAGCAGAGAAATTATTTAAAGATTCTCCTCCAAACATATAATTTGGATTAAACTTTGCTTGATGAAAAATCCAAGAAATTAAGGAAGAAATAGTTGTTTTTCCATAAGTTCCAGCAATTAAAATAGAATTTTCTTTGATTAAATTTTGGCCAATGAAATTACTAGCTGAAATATATTTTATTTTTAACTTTTTAATTTTTTTAAACTCTTCTTTAGATTTTTTAAAACTAGAAAAAGATGAACCGACAATAACTAAATCAATATTGTTATTGATTTCGGAATTATTTATTTTTATATCTGCTTTCTCGAGTAGAGTACTGATTGGTGGATAGATTTTTTCCTGATCGGAACCAGTAATTAAATACCCTTCTTTTTTAAGAGCGACGGCCAGAGAAGCGGTCATGGTTCCTGCAATTCCTAATATATGAATATGCATAGTTTATAAAGTTAACCAAATATTATTTTCAAAATATTCGAAGCCTGGCATATTGCGCTTATAGTAACCAATATCCTTGGAAAAACGGCCAAGATAACAATATTTTAAACCTGATTTTTGACTATCGATGATTGTTTGCAAGACCAATCTTATTGGTAGGTTTCCATGGGCAAGATCTGGTTTATAAAAAACATAAGCAATATGACTAATTTCGTTTGAAAAATAACAAACAGAGTAAGCTATAATATTTTTTTTGTCGTCTTTCCAGATATATAAATAATTAAAAATATGATTAGTAAAAATGTTTTTTATAGAACTAACGGGAAAATTCCACTCTAATGTTTTAACCCAATTATGAATTTCTTTTTGAACTTTAATGTTGTAAACAAAATCTTCTAATGATATTTTTTCAAAGCAAAAATTTTCTGTTTTTCTTAATATTCGACGATTTTCTGAACTTAAATTAAATTTTTCTAAATTAGAACGACAACTAGTTTGAAAATAAAAAAGATTCTTATCGTTTCTTTGTGGCAAAAAGCCTTTTTTATAATTTTCATCAATACTGTTAGTATTTTTTAAATTGAATTGAGTCATATTATTTATTTGTTTTAAGTCTGAAAGCAGTTCTAAATGCTTCTGCTTCTGACCATGGATATTCGGTGTGGCCATCAAGAATAGTAGTCTCATGCCCTTTACCACATGCAATAACGACATCTTCTGGTTTACTTAACTTAATAGCCAAATTAAAAGCATCTTGACGACTAGGAATATTGAAATAAACGAATTTTTTTTGTGATAATTCAATTACTTCTTTGATTTGTTTTTTACTGATAATTTCTTTGTAGTCTATTAGTTTTGATTTTTTTGGATCAATACCACTAATAATTTGTTTATTAATATTTTCTATTTTTTCATTTCGAGTATCGTCGGCAGTTATTAAGGCAATGTTGGCAAGTTTGGAAACAACTTCTCCCATGATTGGCCTTTTGCTTTGATCACGACCTCCAGTGGCACCAAAAATAACGATAAGATTGCCCTTATTTGTTTTTTTAAGTGAATAAAGCGAAGCTTCTAAAGCGAAGGGAGTATGAGCAAAATCGATTATAGTTTTTATTTTAAGATCATTTTGAATTTCTTCTCTGCGACCTTTGGTTTCAGGAAAATGTTCTATTGTTTGGGCAATAATAGAAGTATCAATTTTCAAAATTTTTGTAATCGCAAGAGCTAATAATATATTGTAGACTTGATATTCAGTGTTACTGTCGGTAATAAATTTTTGATTATTAACTTCAAAACTAAGCGAATTTTGGTCTAATTTAATTTTATTAGCTTGGTAATCTGAATTTTCTTTGATACTAAAAGTTTTGTAAGGAATTTTAATTTGCTTTTTAATAATGGAAAAAGAAGGATCATCTTTGTTTAGAATAGCATTTTTGGAAATTCTAAATAATTTAGTTTTAGTGTCAACATAGGAAGAAATGTTTTTAAAATAATCAAGATGTTCATGTGAAGTGTTGGTTATTCCAGAGACTGCAAAATTACAACCAAGAAAACGATGTTGATCAATAGCATGAGCCGTAACTTCACAAACAACATGAGTAACACCGGCTTGGATCATTTTTCTAAATATTTCTTGAATTCTGGCTGGATCAGGGCTGGTCATGTGGAGACCGGTGTCCATTTCTTGATTATTACCAAATTTGGCATAAATAGTGGAAATTATACCTGCGTTTATACCAGCCTTTTTTAGAATTTCGTAAAGTAAAACTGAAGTGGTTGTTTTTCCGTCAGTACCAGTAATACCGATTAAAGTAAGTTTTTTTGATGGAAAACCGTAGTAAGCGTTTAAAAAAAGGTTTTTGGGTAAATGCCAAAAGTAATTTTTAATTTTTTGATACATTAGAAGTGCTTAATTATAACAAATCGTTTAATTTTGATGCTAACTCATACCAAATTGGAGCAGCAGTACTTGAACCCCAAGGTGAACTTTTTGGGTTATTAATAGTAACAATCATGGTAAATTTTGGATTGATACATGGAGAAAAACCAATGTAAGAGGCAATTGTTGAAGAATCAGTATAACTGCCCCCAACGGCTATTTGAGCTGTTCCACTTTTGGCACAAACTTCGATATTTTTTGGTTTCATTCTGGCCACGACACCGTTTTCAACGGAATATTTTAAAATATCTTTAATGTCTTTAATGGTTTCTTGACTAAAAACTCTGGTTTCTGTTTTGTTTTTATTTTTTATAACTTTTTCGCCTTCAGTGAAATAGTTAACAACTGTTGGTTTGATTAGTATTCCATCATTAGCAATGGTATTGAAGGCTTGAAGCATATTTATTTGAGTAACCACAATTCCTTGTCCAAAGGAAGCAGTGGCAAGATCTATTTCTGGCCATTGAGTTTTTAGTGAAGGCTTGGCTTCTCCTTGAAGATCTATTCCTGTTTTTTGATTAAGTCCAAGCTTTTGATAATAATTTAGAAAGTTTTCGAGTCCAAGTTTTTCAATAATGTAACTCATGCCGATATTATCGGAATTTTTAATAATATCTTGAAGACTTGAGTTTGGATGAAGTTCATTGTCCCAATTACTAATATTGTATTTACCTATTACATTTGGTCTATCACATTTACTACAGATAAAACTTGTATCTATGGATTTAGTGTCAAGAGCCATAGAAACAATTATTGGTTTGAAAATTGATCCTGGTTCAAAAAGATCGGAAATAGCAGGATTTCTAATCGAACTGACACTGGCTGAGCTGGTGCTGGTGAGGGAAGACATGGCAATAATGGCTCCACTTTTTGGTTCCATAATAGTTATAGAACCAGAATCAGCTGAAAATTTTTCTATTCCTTCCTTGAGAAGTTTTTCTACATAAAATTGGGCGCTGCGATTGATGTTGGTATAAATATCCCTACCATTGACAGAATCAGAACTCCAACTTTTTTTATTTAAAATGGTTTTACCAGTTGCATCTTGAGGAGCCCAAACAAAACCCGTTTTTCCTTTTAATTGTTTTTGATAAAAAGCTTCAATTCCACCATAACCAACTGGAAGTCCTTCATAATTTTTACCGACAGATCCAACAATATCTTTGGCTAATAAATTTTCTGGATAAAATCTTTTTTCAATTTTTTCGAATTCGATTCCTGGTATTTCTAATTGTTTTTTTTGATTTTCGTTAAAAAATAAAGGAAAAGTTATCCATTTTTGATTTGGATTATTTTTTAATTTGTCTATAGAGGTACTATTTTCAATTTTAAAGTTTGGATAAATTTGGTCTATTTTATTGAAAACATTGTTTAAATCATCTTTTAGATTTGGTTTATATATCGAGAGTTGATAAGTGGTTTGGTTTAGAACTAAAGGAAAATTGTCTGATGAATAGATTTTGCCTCTTTCTGGAAGTATTTTTTCAAGTTTGTAAGCTTGGTTTCTGGCTTTTTCTTTTAATTCAGGTCCTTTTATTATTTGCCAATAAAAAAGTCTAGAAATAACCAGAACAAAGTAGCAAGTAAGAGCAATAGATAATATTTTTGATCTTTGATTTTTCACTTTAATTTTGAAGATTAAGAGTTTTTTCTAAATTTATATAGTCTTTTTGGTTAATTAAAATCTGAGTTTGATTTAAAGAGGTGGCGGAAGTAAATTGTTTTTCTAGCTCTTGATTTTCTATTTTTAAAGATTGAAAAATAATTTGATTTTTACTAATAAGATTGTTTTGATTAATAATTTCACTAGAATAATAAAAAGAGAAAAGGACTTGACCGATAATTAACAAAAAGAAAAATAAAAAAAATGATTTATTTAACATCTTAATACTATTCTATACGATTCTATACGATCTGAGAGTGGCTGAACGAGAAAGTGGATTTTTTTTAATTTCTTGGAAGCTAGCTTTTATTGGTTTTTTATTTTCGATGATGATTTTTTGATTAGAGTAGTCTCTGACAAATTGTTTGACTATTCTATCTTCTCCGGAATGAAAAGTAATAATACAAGCGATTCCATCTTTTCTAATTACTTTTAAACTTTGGAGAAGGACATTTTTTAGATTGTTAAATTCATCATTAACCACAATTCTGAGGCTTAAAAATATTTTAGTACTTGGATCGATATTAGATCTAATGTGACGCTCTTTGTAAAAATCTCTAATAATATTGGCCAGTCTGGTGGCAGTTTTTATTGGTGATTTTTGACGTTCTTTTATTATTTTAAAAATAATTGGCTTACTGTAAATCTCTTGAGCATACTTACTAAATATTTCATAAAGTTCGTCATAATTATAAGTATTAATTATTTCTTCAGCACTTAAGTCTTGTTTTTCTGGATCTAATCTCATGTCTAAAGAAGTTTCATCGTTGAAAGAAAATCCCCTGCCTTGACCTGTTTGTTGATTTTGGCTTAATCCAAGATCAATAATTAATCCGTCGATTTTTTGTTTAATATCTTTTTTTACAATTTCTTCTAATTGATTAAAATTGTTGTAAATTGGAAAGAATTTATCTTCAAAACCGGCTTCTTTAATTCTATTTTTGGCAATTTCTAGGTTTTTTCGATCTTGATCTATACCATAAACAATGCCACCTTTTTTTAATATTTTTAGAGTGTGACCACCGTGGCCAAGAGTGCCATCAATATAGACTTTATCTTCTTGAATATTAAGAAGATCTATCGTTTCTGTTGATATGACTGGGGTGTGAAATTCCATTTAAGGAATAAGATAATCACCAACTAGAGAATTTAGATTTTCTTTAGTGACAGTGCTTGGTTCAATTAAAGAGATTTTACCAAGGCCTTTTCCGTTGGAAAAAACAGAATAAATTGGTTTGAAATTTCTAATAACAATAAAGAAATCATTTTTAGAAGTAACAGTAGCTTTTATTTCAAAATTTTCTTGAATTAAAGAAATACCTTTATCTTTATTGATTTGGGCTGAATTTTTTATGACAAAAGGAGTTTCAAAAGAGATATATTCTTTGTCGTCAGTTGTTAAAGTTAATGTTAAAACTCCACCAACAATACCTTCGTCGTATTTGTATTTACAACCATTAGTACAACTTTCAGTTCCTAATAATAAATCTTTTTCAAAATTTTGACTATCTAACTTTATGGTGCCACTAACTCCTTTTTCAATTTCCAAACCTTCATCTTCAGCAGTGTAAATTAATTCATATTCAGCAGTAGAAAATTTAGCAGGAATGTTGATAACTTTAAATTTTAATTCATGGCCGTCAGCCCTTGGAATAAGACTAATATAAGGTTTTTCATTATCGGTCAATTCTATTTTTTTGCTAATTTCAGTTTTTTTAATAGGAGTAGTAGTTGTTGTTTTTTTGGAGCGAGTGAATAAAAAGACCAATAAAGGAACAATAACGACAATCAAAACTAAGATAATTATTGTTTTTTTCATATTACTTATTTAACTGTTTTTCTAGCCAACTGTCAACTTCTAATGTTTTGACTCTTATTTGTTTCATAGTGTCACGATCACGAATGCTGACAGTATCATCTTCTAGAGTTTGATAATCGACTACAAGGCACCAAGGTGTACCAATTTCGTCTTGGCGGCGATATTTTTTACCAATATTACTAGAATCATCCCAATCAATAGAATAGTTATTGCTTAATGAGGAAAAAATTGATTCAGCTTTTTCAATTAATTCTGGTTTATTGGCTACGAGTGGGATAATAGCCATTTTGTAGGCAGAAACCTTTGGATTAATTTTCAAAACAGTCCTAATTTCACCAGATTCAGTTTTTTCTTCATGATAAGCATCGAGAAGCATAAAAAAGAAACTACGATCAACACCGCCTGAAGTTTCGGTTATATGAGGAAGGTATTTTTCGTGGCTTACTGGGTCTGAATACATTAAATCTTCTCCACTAAACTTACTGTGTTGAGTTAAATCATAATCAGAGCGCCAATGAATGCCTTCCATCTCTGACCAACCCCAAGGAGCATTGTATTCAATATCAAAAGCTTTTTTAGCATAAAAAGCTAATTCATCTTTTTCATGTTTTCTAAATCTGAGATTTTCTGGGTTATTGAATAATTTTTTATACCAATTCATACGATTTTCTTTCCAATATTCATACCATTTATCCATTTCATTTGGATGAACAAAATATTGAATGTCCCATTGTTCAAACTCTCTAGTTCTATATAAAAAATTCTTTGGAGTAATTTCGTTTCTAAAAGCTTTTCCAATTTGAGCAACACCAAAAGGAATTTTAACTCGGCAAGAATCAACGATGTTTTTAAAATCTAAATAAATGGTTTGACAAGCTTCTCCTCTTAGATAGGCATGTTGTTTTTCTCCTTCAATCACACCAATTTCTGTTTCAAATAAAATATTATATTTTCGACCCTCAGTAAATTGACCATCGCATTCTGGGCATTTAGAAGGATTATCAAGAAGATCGGGTCGGAATCTTTTATGGCAAGATTTACATTCAACCATAATATCGGCGAAATTTTTTATGTGACCAGAAGCTTCCCAAACACGAGGATGAGTAATAATAGAACCATCAATACCAACAACATCACGGCGCTTAGTTATATTATCTTGCCACCAAATGTTTTTCCAGTTCATTTTCATTAAAGATCCTACTGGGCCATAATCATAGAAACCTTGAACTCCGCCATAAATTTCAGAGTTTTGAAAAATAATACCGCGTCTTTTACAAAGACTAACAATTTTACCAACTAGTTCTTTTTGATTATTTTCTGCCATGGAAATATTATAACTGATTTACTTGAAAAGTTTATTGCTTTCTAGGGGTTTTTCAATAATGGATTCAAAAAAACCTTTAATTAACTGTTGGGTGGTTTTATAATCTTTTTTTAGAAAATATTGATTGATTTCATTTGGGGTGCCAAAACCAAGAGTGTCTAAAAAAAGAATTTCATTTTTTATATATCTTTGAAATTGATTTTGATTAATGGCATTAATTATTTCTTGAGATATTTGGTAAATTTTTTCGATTTGTTGATTTTCAGCAATTAATCGATTTAGAATTTCTAAAAAATAAAATAATAGATTTAACTGAGTTAATGTTTTTTGATTTTGCAAAAAAGGAGTAACAGTTTTGGCCTCCGATATCCAAAGATAATCGTTTTTTTTATAAAGTTGGATTTTAATGGTGTTTCCAAGTTGAAGACAACTTAGACGACTGCTTTTGGTGTTTTTAGCACCTTTAGCCAAGGCAACTATTTTCCCATTTTTAGGGGTTAAAAGAGTTACTAATAAATCAGTTTCTTTGATTGTTTTTTTATTAATAACAATACCTATTGTATTTTGGTATTTGTCCATTTATAGGGAAAACTTAATGGTTTTATCAGCAACCCATTGGAAAGTTGGTTGCTCTTGACCATTAATTATCAATTCATATTCAACAGGCTTAGTTCCAGGTTGTTTTTGAAGTAATAAGGTGTAAGTTGAATCAATTTTTACCCCAGAAGTATATTGAATAGAAGTTTTAATATTTGATTGAGCGTTTAGAGCATATTTATTACCATAAAAACCTTCAAATACTTGTTTACCTAGTTCTTCATAAAGGACAGGATTTACTTCTGATCCAGTCATTTTAATGAGTTGTGAACCTGTTGGAACATAAAATCTAAATAAATCACGATATCTAGCTGCATTAAGACAAAGATCGCCTTTTTCTAGGTTGCAGTTTGAAGCGGGATTTGGATTAGTATAAGTAATTGAAATTTTGTGCTCAGCAACATTATTTTCGATAGTTATTTCGTGTTTAATTTTTTGAGTAATGAAAAAATTGCTTTTGGCACTGGCAAAATTAGTGTCGTTTAAATGAAAATAATCGATATTATTTTCAACATTAATGATTTTTCCGGTGATATTAGCTAAATTTCCTATTTCTTGCATTTCTGCGTCTGGAAAATAAACTAACAGATGTTTTTGATTAACGTTTTTGAAAAAAGCTTCAATAAGAGGAGCCATTTTTGTTTTTTCTGAACCCATTACGTTTGCTAAAAGAGCTGACATAAGAGGATTCATAAAGTCCTTTCTATTTTTTTCAATATAATTTCTTGGACGCCCAGAAATCCAAGACATCTCATAGATTATTGAAGGACAACCATAACATCTTTTATCTGGCTCTGCTGTAAAAGTTCCTACCCTGGTGTCTAATTTACCCAAAATTTTAACCATATCGACTAAAATGCTAGTATCGATAGCAATAACAGCATCAAAAGTGTCTTTTTTCCCCACGGCTTTGTTGTATTGGTCTAAAAATATTTGAGCATCGGTTGGAAAATCGGGAGAAAGGTTGCTGTCGCGAAGATTTAAATAGGGAACTCCGATATGATAATCTTTGATTAAACGTGGAGCTGGAATTTTACTAGCAATTTTGTCGTCAAGATCATAAATGTTACTTGCAGTTCCTGGAGTAACTTTTCCATTTTTTACGATTATAGTGCTGTAGGCTGTCCAAAAACCACCGCTTGGTCTAAGTTCACCATCGTTTTGAAAAATCATTAAATATTTACGAGGACTATCTTTTCCAAGAAGCCAAGATATCTTAGAAAAAATTGGTTGACCATTTTTTACCAATTTATGAACTTCAGTGATAGATTCT
>JAQVSI010000019.1 GCA_028700625.1 Candidatus Shapirobacteria bacterium | reverse complement strand
CCCCATCCAAATCTCAACTGATGCCCCCACCATCCAAGCCTCAACCGGAAGTAACTTAATTATTGCTGACTCTCAACAAAACAATTCCGTCACCGTTACTAATCAAACCGATTCCAATTCTTTTTCCGGTAATTCCCTTCTTCCATCCAATCAAAAAGAAATTACCATCAACAACAGTCAAATTAATACTACTTCTCAAGTCTATGTCACCGTCACCAAAGGTAGCAAAAATCAAAAGCTCAGTGTGACAAGTAAATCTAATGGTTCCTTCACTGTCGGCCTCGACACCCCTCTTTCCGAAGACATTGAGTTTAAGTGGTGGATAATAAACTAAAACCACCCTACCCTCCCTTGAAAAGGGAGGGCTTAATCAAAAAAAATATAAATTTATTTATTTTAAATTAAAGTGACCCTCCTTTTTCAAGGGAGGGTGTCCGAAGGACGGGTGGGTTTTGAATTATGGTGTCACTATTGGTTCAACCGCTGGTGGATTAAGTTCCCCTGCTGGCACATTGACTCTTTCTTCTTCCCCCATTGTTGGAACTGGTTCTGCCGTTTTTAAAGTTTCTGGTTCTTTTTGTTCAGTTTGTTGTTGTTTTGCTAATTCAGTTTGTTTTTTAACCGCTTCATCCAATTCTTTCTTCCAAGCTTCAAGTTCTTTTGAAGCTGTTTCATAATCACCAGAATCAGCTGGAACCAATTTCAAAGCTTGTTCCAATCTAAAAACTGCAGCCTCAAGTTTATTCAATTTCTTAGCTGAATTTGCCCAGTTATACCAAGCGTTAGCATAATCATTTTTATTAACAACTGCTTCTTCAAAAGATCTATCAGCTTGTTCATAGTTACCAGCTGCATAGAAAAGTCCACCCATATCCAATTGCAAAACTGGATTAACTGGATCCAAAACTATTGCTTGCTGATAAGCTTGATAACTCCAATCAGCAGATCCTTCAACCAATCCTATCAATGATTTATAAATTCCTGCCAAATTGTACCAATATTCCGGATTTTTTTGATCCAATTCAATTGCTGCCTTTGCCTCTCTCACTGCCTGTTGCACTAAAGTAGATGCTTTTTCTTTATCAACATCACTAATGTCTTCATTGTTCAATAAACTCTGAGTCAAAGCTAAATTAGTTTGAGAATATAGTTTTCTGTAACTAGCCAAATTTGGATTAATTACAATTGCCTTAATTTGCAATTCGTAAGTTTTTGCTCCATCATTTTTAGAAGCAGCTACCAAAGATTGTCTCATATAAAAATCACCTAAAAACATTTTTCCAATCCAAAAACCACTAAAACCAATTCCAATTATGGTTAATCCTGCAATCAAATAAGGCATTACATTAAAATTATTTTCTCCCACATTCAAAATTAATTTAGTTTCTTTCTTCTCTAAAAAAGTTGACAGTAACCACACCAATAAAAAGACTGAAATTAAATTCAATGGTAAAAACAAAACAGCGATTAAAATTAAAACTACTTGCCAAAAATTTGCTGATTTTCTTAATTTCAATACCATTGCCACCAAATAAGAGACTAAAAACAAACCAATAATTCCCAATTCTGTCCAAATTTGTAAAATTCCCATCGAAGACACAGAAAATACACTAGACCAATATTTACCTAAATTATAGCTAGCTGGTCTAAATAAATTAAAAGCTTCAGTAAAATTACCAATCCCCACTCCAAAAAGAGGACGTCTTTTAAAAGCTTCAACGGCAATAACCCAAGCGCTATTTAAATCCAAAACTCCCCAACCTAATTTAACTATTCTATATATATCAAGCAAAAACAAAAGTCCAAAAAAGGCTACTGCCACCGCATCGGTTAAATAAGTCATTACTTCTGCTTTTTCTTTAATTTTTGCTAATAATTTTTTCAACCAACCAAAAACCAATAAAAACAATAAAATTGCTTCTGCTAAAATCGATCCTACCAAAGACCATGCCGAATTAATTGACACTAATGGATTTTCTCTAGGAATCAATAAAGGTAACTTATTTGCTGGCAACATGAATACAACCAAAGAAGTTAATCCTACGACTAATCCAGATATTGTTAAAAATAAAAATTGTTTTTCTGTTTCTTCTTTTTTATTAACCTGCAACAACACAAAAAATAACACAAAAAGAGACAAAAGAGTTCCCATTCCCAATGGTGACATTAAAGATTGAATCTTTATTCCAGAAGCCAACCTAAAAAACGAAATTCCACTCCAAATAACAAAGATTAAACTCAACCAAAACAATTTATTTGTTTTAATTATTTTTTCTTTGTCTAAGATCAATTTAATTACCCACATCACCAAAGCCACTAGTGCCATTGCCATTAATACTAGATTTTTTCCAAAACCAAATCCGTCAATTACGTTTGGTATAAAAACAATTGGAAATAATAAAAAAATTCCTCTAAGATAATATTTAAAAATAGTATTCATGAATTCATCATAACAAAAGCCATTTTTTTTGACAATCATCAAAATCCCTTTTTCCCCGCACATTTATCGCTCTAAATCCACCCCTACCCCTCCTTTGACCTTAAAGGAGGGTTAATAATATTTTAAAGTCTCCCTTTAAGTCAAAGGGAGATTTAGAGGGATTTTGTTTTTATCTCAACACACTCAACGGATCCATATTTCCACTTGGACCTTTAATTTCAAAATGCAAATGAGTTCCAGTAGATCTTCCAGTACTCCCCATTGTTCCCAATTTTTGACCTTGTTTCACCACTTGCCCAGCTTTAACCACTACTGAATTATTTAACATATGAGCATACAAAGTTGAATAACCATTTCCGTGATTAATCACTACATAATTTCCATAACCGCCACCATTCCAACCAGCACTTGTTACTGTTCCTCCTTGTGCCGCCACAATGGTCGGATTACTACGATTAGCAACATCCACAGCCCTGTGATACCAAGAATATCTTTGACTAATAGTTCCCGAAGTTGGCCACATAAAGTTTCCTTCTCCCACAACTCCAGGAATTGCTGCCACTGTTCTTGCAGCATATTTTTTAGTATCCAAAATAATTTCTTTTGGTTTGATACCTTCTGGAATCATTAAATCTTGTCCAGCACTCAAAGCAAAAGTTTCATCATTACTAAAAGTATTAAAAGGATAATCAATTATGTTTTGAGCATCAACCTGATGAGCCTTAGCAATACTATAAATAGTTTCTCCTCTTTTTACTTTATAGCGAACACCTGTCACCGGCAAAATTCTCAAAATTTGACCAACTTTAATTGCATCAACAGATTTTAGATTGTTTTCCCACATAATAGTGTCAATAGTCACTCCAAATTTTTGCGCAATTGATGAAACAGTGTCTCCTTCAGCCACCCGATATTCTGTCACTTCTCCTTTGGGTAATTCTGAAACCAAAGTATCCACAGCACTATTGTCTGCTGCCATAATCAAATAATTACTTCCCGTGCTTTTATCACTATTATTAATCAAACTTTCTAATTGACTTGAAAAAACTATTGTTAGAAAAAATAGAAGAGCCATACTTGCTCCCACAAAAGTTTGAGAAAATCTTCCTCTTTGCCGATACATTAATTTAGAAATAAGAACCTTCAAAAATTCTGCCCAACCTAAAAACCTCTTTCCAAATCCATTCAAAAACTCTCCCTGTGCATTAAGGAATTCTTTTACCAAACCAATCTCCCCATCAATGTTTTCTTTAATCGACATAGCTCTTTATTATACCAATAAATTTGAAACCCACCCACCCTTCGGACACCCTCCCTTGAAAATGGAGGGATAATAAATTAATTAAAAAGAAATTAAAATCCTCCCTTTTCAAGGGAGGAAAATCCGCATTAGCGGATAGGTGGGTTTCTTATTTTTTTCCAATCTTAGCCAAAAACTCTTCATTATTTTTAGTTTTAGCCATTTGTCCTAAAATCATTTCTGTTGTATCATTTTTTTCACCTAAAGCATCAAACATTCGACGAATTGAAATAATTTTAGTCATAATTGTTGGGTCTAAAAGTAAATTTTCCATTCTAGTTCCCGATCTCAAAATATCAAAAGCTGGAAAAACTCTTCTTTCAGCCAAATTTCTTTCCAATCTTAGTTCCATATTTCCAGTTCCCTTAAATTCTTCAAAAACCAAATCATCCATTTTTGAACCAGTGTCAACCAACGAAGTTCCAATTATGGTTAAAGAACCCCCATTTTCAATTTTTCTAGCTGCTCCAAAAAATCTTTTTGAAGGATATAAAGCAGCTGGGTCAAAACCACCAGAAAGTGTTCTTCCTGAAGTTGGAATTGCCAAATTATAAGCTCTAGCTAATCTAGTAATCGAATCAAAAACTATAACCACGTCTTTACCCATTTCCACCAATCTTTTAGCTCTTTCCATGGCAATTTCTGCAGCTTTTGTTTGTTCTTCCGGTCTTTGATCAAAAGAAGAAGCAATAACCTCTCCTTTTATAAATCTTTGCATGTCGGTTACTTCTTCTGGTCTTTCTCCAACCAACACTGCCATCAAATGAACATCCGGATAATTAGCCGCCACCCCAGCAGCAATTTCTTTAAGCAAAGTAGTTTTACCAGCTTTTGGTGGAGAAACCACCATTCCTCTTTGGCCAAAACCAATTGGTGAAAATAAATCAATTATTCTAGTTGAATAAATATCAGATTCAGTTTCCAATTTAATCTGTTTAATTGGATAAATAGGCACTAAATCCTTAAAATCTGGTCTATTTTGAACCATTGCCAAATCAAGTCCATTAACTTTGTCTATTCTCGTCATTGCCCAATATTTTTCATTTTCTTTTGGTGCTTTGGCTGCTCCCAAAATCATATCCCCAGCTCTAAGTCCATATCGTCTAATTTGCATTGAACCAATAAAGGCATCTTTAATAGTAGGGATAAATTTTGGTCTAACAAAACCCTGGCCATCTTGCATTATTTCCAATACTCCCAAAATATTTTCTACTGGAGTATTAATTTGTTGATTGTAATGAGGTTGTGGTCTTGACGCTTGTTGAATTTGAGGTCTTGGTTGTTGAAAAATAGGCTTGTCCGCATGTAGCTCCGAAGGAGTGGAGGCGGGCTTAACAAAAACAACTGCATTTTTATCTTTAGTTAAAGTCTCCCTTTTTTCAAGGGGAGATGTCGCTTCAGCGACAGAGGGGTTTTGATTAACCTCAGGCAATTTAATTTGCGGCACTTCAACTTTTTCTTCAACTTCATCAGAAGAAGTATCTGGAGTAGGGATAATTTCTTCCTTTATTTTTATTTCAGGAAGTTCAATAGCTTTTTTCTTTAGCATTTTTTTTGGAAAATTTTTAATCAATAAAATAAATTATTTTGTGTAAGGGCGGACCGATGTGTCCGTCAAAAAACATTGGAAAACAACATAAAAAACGGGAAAATTCTTAAATTCAAGTTATATTTTATCTGCTTTTTTAATTCTTGTCAAGAAATTAACATAAATTAGTGCATATAATGATTTTTTAAGATTAAAATTTCGAAGTTATGTATTTTTTTGTGCTTTGAACACGCCAGTATTCACGCAAAGAAAAAATATATAACGAGAAATAAATATTAAAAAATCACATTTCAAAAACAAAGTTGAAAGTAGAAGACCTGCCCCCTCTTCTACTCTCAACCCTATTCTCGAAGCTAAATTAATTTAATTTAGCCCAAACATAGGACAAGAGTAATTTGACTTTTACATCAAAAACCCTTATTTTAGATGTTGAAGAAACAACAATATACGTGTTCCACCTGCTTTGAGAATATCGATAATGTTGTTTCTTTTTCTTTTCTTTGCGTAAATTTTGTAGCCGTCAGGCGACGAAAATTTGCTCAAAGACAAGATACCGTTTTACCGGTATATATCCGATTTATCGGAGCATTAGCCCCTCTTCTCGGCTTCAACACTGTCATTCCCTCAACATCTAATTGTTAAAGTTACATCAAAATTAATTTTCCCCTAAGCTTCCCCATTTCTTTAAATTGTTTCTCAGCCCAATTATCTTTTCCTTTTTTACTTTTGCCAGATTTTTTTGCGCCCTTAGAAGAAAAAAATTGTTTTATTAATTGAAGCATTAATTAAATATAACACCATTTTACCCCTTGTCTATATCCTATATTAATTTGCCTCCCCAAAACATCACATCCTATATTTTTTTATTTATAAAAATTAGGTTCATTTTAACCATTTTAATAAACTTTTCAGTCTATGTGGATAACTTGAGGATAAATAAACTAATAAGTTGTCATATTGATTTTAGGAGCGCAAGCATCCGAGGTGCATTACCGAAGGGGTCAAGCACCGCAAAATTAATATGACAACTTAATTAAAAAATTACAAACCTTTCAACTCCTTCACGTTTCTAATTTCCACCAGTTTCCTCCCCATATTCTCCGCCTCTTTTTGCCTCTTTTCCCAACTTCTAACCTTTTTAACTTCTCCAAGCAAACTCACTTCCCCAACATAAACAGGTAATTTTTTATCTTCCCCTTTAGTCAAAGGGGAAAGCGGCGAAGCTGAAGGAGATTTTACATTCAGGGGTAGATTTTTATACGAACTCCACATTGCTCCCAACACTGCCAAATCTGCTGCTGTTTCTTCAATTTTTATCCCTCCAGTCACTGAAATAAATACGTCATACTTATATAAAGGTATACCTAAACTTTTTTGCGCAATTGCCACCAACAATTGTCCTCTATTATAATCTATACCAGCAAAAATTCTTTTTGGCATTGGCGCAAAACTTTCCACCACCAAAGCTTGAATTTCCAACATCATTGGCCTAGTTCCTTCCATTATCACAGTAATAGCAGATCCTATTTTATTTTCTTGATTGTCTATTAAATTAATTTCTTCTGATTTAATTTCTCTAAGTCCTTTTTCTTCCATTTTAAAAACCCCCACCTCGTCAGTTGCTCCAAATCTATTTTTTGTAGTTCTCAAAATTCTCAAATCTCCATTTTTTTCTCCCTCGAAATAAAGAACCGTGTCCACCATATGTTCCAAAAGTTTTGGTCCAGCAATGTCCCCATCTTTGGTTACATGGCCAACAATAAAAATAGCTATTCCTTTTTTCTTGGCCAATTGAATTAATCTAAAAGCCGATTCTTTAATTTGACCCACCGACCCAATTACTCCACTCGCATTTTCCGACGCCATCACTTGAATCGAGTCCACCACCGCTATTTTGTACACATTTTGTGTTCGATCTAAAAATTCTTCCAATTCCTCTATTGAATTTGTTCCTAAAATATCAAAATTATTAGCATTCAAACCTAACCTTTTAACTCGTAGTCCAATCTGTTCTGCCGATTCCTCCCCGGCCACATACAAACCACCTATCTTTCCAATTAATTGAGTTAATAAAGTGCTTTTTCCAATCCCTGGTTCACCGGCAAAAAGCACTGCCGAACCTTGAACAATTCCTTTACCCAACACTCTATCAAATTCGGTAATACCCGTAGAAAATACACTTGTATTAAGCCCTCCATTTTCAAGGGAGGGATCAAGGGTGGGTTTTATTTTTCCAAGATTTTTAACATCTATTTTCCCTGATGTACGGGCGAGGCGTGACTCGCCCTTATTTTTTTTATTTCCTCCAAATTTATTAGATACTTCTTTAAGTGAGTTCCATTCACCACATCCAGCACATTGCCCCATCCATTTCGAAAATTCATTTCCACAATTATTACAAACAAACACCGTCTCTTTATTTTTCATTATCAATTATACTAAATTTAAGATATCTACTCTTCTCCCAAAAAACTATTTAGATTTGATCTTTTTTCTAAATATCTCAATTTTTGTCCTCTTGTTTTTCCACTTTCAAAAATACCTTCTTTAAACCAATTACAAATATCTCTAAGGTTTTCAACATAATCAGGCTCATTTTTATGTTCCTCCAATTTTCTTTCTTCTTCTTTTTTTATCATTTCAGACTGCATAATTAAATTACAATCAGGTAAACCATAATTTGGAACACCGCAACTATAAGAAGAATCTATTATCATAGTACCAATTTTCATTGCATCTAAAGCTGTTTCTGGACTTTTTATTTCACCAACGTGTGAATGAAAACTTTTATCCACAGAAAAAAACATCTCTTTTAACATTTTTATTTTTGTAAAAAATAGTAACTAAACCGATTATAAATCTTAAGTCCCCCTTGTCAAAGACTAAATAATTATTTGTTTTTTAATTATTAGAAATTAGATATTAGATATTAGACATTAGAAATTAATTTTTCATTCGTTCTAGCGCCTCTCACAACTTCCCCACCAAAAATCCGCAACTTTACGTTAATTATTAGGTAACCAAAAAAAGATCCAGGGTTTGCAAGAACTAATTTCATAAGAATATAAAGATAGACAAATTTTTTGACCTTTAGGACACCTATATAAAACTTCTGATGTTTTTTTAATTGTTCCAAATTGACACGAAGTTGAATCAACTTGCAAATTGGTTTTATACAACAAAAAAATCTGCCATATAACAAATATTGCTATTAATAATGATATTAATCGAATTATTTTTTTATTCACAAATAAATTTTAACATATTTCCCCACCAAAAATCCCCCATTTCTGGGGGATTTTTTATAGCCATCCCTTTTCAAGAGAGGGTGCCCGCAGGGCGGGTGGGTTTCGTCATTATTTGTAGATCACATTTTTTTTATTAGTCTCCACTATTCCCAAAGAGATTTTTCTCTTTTGAACATCAATGCTTTCAATGTAGACTTGGAATTTTTCTCCTTCTTTTGGATTAATTCCTCCAGTTAGTTTAGAAACATGAATTAAACCTTCAACTCCAGTTTCTAATTTAACCAAAGCTCCAAAGTTAGCAATTCTGACAACTTCACCTTCAACTTCTTTATCTTTTGGATATTTTTCTTCAATAGTAGTCCATGGATCATCAGATAATCTTTTGATAGAAAATTGTAATCTTCCATCATCTTTATTAATCAGTTTAATTTTAACTTTGTCTTTTGTTTTAAACATAGACGAAAGCTCACTGACTTTTTCCCATGAAATTTCTGAAATATGAACCAAACCTTCCAAATTTAAAGGTAATCCTTTATTGTCACAAATAACTCTAACAAACACACCAAAAGGTTCAACTCTCATTATTTCAGCGTCAAAAATATCACCAACTTCCAAATTTTCAATTGCTCCAACTTCTTCACCAACTTTATCTGGTTCAGAAACTAATCTTTCAGAAAAGACCAATCTATTTTTAGCTTGATCAACTTCCAAAACTTTAGTTTTAATTTTTTTACCCATCATTTTTTCTGGATCACCATCATATTTACTTCCAATTTGAGATCCAGGAATAAATCCAAAAAAGCCAAATGGTGCTACAACCACTGCTCCACCTCGATTTAATTCCTTAGCAAAAACACTAACTTCTCCACCATTAGTTTCTTTTTCTTTAAAATAATTCCAACCATAACCACTGGCTGCTCCTCTAATTGAAGCTAAAATTTGACCTTTATCATTTTCTGGAGATTTAATTTGAACTTCAATTTCATCATTAAGTTTCAAATCAGCCACATAATCTTTAACAAATTCAAACTCTTTTCCAGTAACTACAGCATCAGTTTTACCACCGACATCAATAAAAATTGCTTTATTTTTAATTGCTGTAATTCTTCCTTTAACTTCTTGTCCTTTTTTTAGACCAGTAAGTTGAACTCCTTCTAGTTTTAAAAGATCAGCCATTGTTAAAACAGCATCACTTTTTTTGATTTTTTTATCTTTTTTAGCCATTTTTTTAAAAAAATCTCCCAATTACTTGGGAGCTTTCGCGGGATTGGTTACCCCAAATAAATTAATAATATTTAAATTTATTGAATCGAAAAATATGTTTAAAGTCGAAATCACAAATTTTTGTAATATCCAACGTGCTACGCACATTGGCCGATTATAAAAATTTACGTGATGAGGATTTAAACAACTTAAACTAATTTAGTTTCTGAATTCTGGCCACGACCTATCTTCAAGATCCCTTGCGGGAAGACTATTGTCAGCGCTAAAGCGTTTCACTTCTCTGTTCGAAATGGGAAGAGGTGGTGCCACTTCGCTCCAATGACCAGAGTTCAAAAACTAAATCGAATTTTAAAGTAACTTTATTTCTAATTTCTTAATATCATAACCTGTGATCTGTAATCTGAGGTCTGACATCTTCTTCTTGGCCTCTAAATTGAGTTGCCCATTCAGCTTCCAAACCCAAATTTTGATTGGGGCTGAAAGCCAAATATATTGAAAAAGTTTATTCAATCTCTCCTTTACTTAGCTTAAATCCTTTCAGATCTTCCACTTGTAAAGTATTAACCGGTAGTCTCCCGGCGATTTCTCTTCATCTTGCGATGAAAACGATTCCTTATCTTAGGGTCAGTTTCCTGTTTGAGATGCTTTCAACAGTTATCTTATAGAAACGTAGCTACCCAGCGGTGCTCCTGACGGAACAACTGGCACACTAGCGGTTTCCTCATCCAGGTCCTCTCGTACTGTGGATGAATCCCTTCAAGAATCGAACGATTACTACGGATAGAGACCGAGCTGTCTCGCGACGCTCTGAACCCAACTAACGCAGCGCTTTAATGGGCGAACAGACCAACCCTTGGCCCCTTCTTCAGGGCCAGGATGCGCCAAGTCGACATCGCATGTCGATTCCACAATCTCTT
>JAQVSI010000006.1:19574-40360 GCA_028700625.1 Candidatus Shapirobacteria bacterium | reverse complement strand
CATTTATTAGGAGTTGGCGAAATTGATGATCTTTTTGATTTCTTTGGACAGGGGATTACTTCTATGGATTGCACCCTTCCCACTTGTATGGCTCGTGGTGGTCAATTTTTACATCGCACTGGCAATTCAACTCATGACTACAAAAATAAATTTAAAGACCAAATCATGCATGCCAAATATAAAAATGATCAAACATCACTAGACAAAGATTGTCAATGTCCCACCTGTCAAAAATACGACAAAGCTTATATTCACCATCTTTTTAAAACCCAAGAATTACTTGGTTATCGTCTAATGACTCTTCATAATATCTATTTTATGATTCACACAACCCAATTAATCCGCGACGCCCTCAAAGACGGCACATTTGATAAACTAAAGTATGATTGGCTTGGCCGACATTAATAATTTGTCATTAGAAATTTGTCATTATGCCTAAAATAATTCTCGTTACTGGTGGAGCTGGCCATGTTGGCTCACATATTATTGAACAACTTATTCAAAAAAATCCCGAAGACAAAATAATTTCTTTAGATAATTATTTTAACGGCACTAAAGAAAATCATATTACTGGTGCCGAATATCGCCAAGGTAATACTAAAGATATTGATAAATTAATCCCAGAAACCCCAGATATTGTTTTCCATCTCGGTGAATATGCCCGAATTGCTCCTTCTTTTGATGATGTCAATCAAGTTTTTGAAATGAACACTGTTGGCACTTTTGCTGTTGTCGAATTTTGTCGCCAACGTAAAGTTGGAAAATTAGTCTACGCCGCTTCCAGTACTAAATTTGCCACTGATGGCCAAGAACGTCATACTAATCCATACTCTTTCACCAAAGCTAATAACGTTGATTTAATCAATAATTACGGTAAATGGTACAACCTACCTTATGCCATTTGTTATTTTTATAATGCCTTTGGACCACGAGAAAAAGGAATTGGAAATTACGCCACATTAGTGGCAAAATTCGAACAGGAATATTTAAACAATCAACCCTTAACAATAGTCAAACCAGGCACTCAAAAACGCAACTTTACTTATGTTGGTGATTTAGCCAGAGGTATCATTTTAACCGCTCAAAAAGGCAATGGCGATGGTTACACTTTGGGAAATAAAAAAGAATATTCCATCATCGAAATAGCCCAAGCTTTTGGTGGACCAATTGAATTCAAAGATAGTTATCCAGGTCGAATTGAATCAGGTAAAGCCCCAGATAAAGCCCGTAAGGAACTTGGTTGGGAAACAACAATTGATGTTATCGATTATATTAAAGATTTTATTAAAATTCATCCTCATAATAAATAATGTCTAAAACTTTTCTTGCTGTTAATTTTGGTTGTCGTGTCAACTCAGCCGAAACCAATCAATGGTCACAAACTTTAATCAACCAAGGGTATATATCATCTACCATCCACGATCTACCATCCATTATTTTGATCAATACTTGTTCCATAACCAAAAAGGGGGATTTAGAATCTCTTGGAAAAGTCCGTTCACTTCATCAAAAATATCCAAAAACCAAAATTTATGTCACCGGTTGTGCCAACCTTGAAAAGATAAAAAATATTCCCAATGTTTTTATTTTCCCAAATAATAAAAAAGAAGATTTATTAAAAAGCTTAAACTCATCTTACACTCCACAAATCAAAGACAAATTTAGCCATACAAATCGATTTTTATTAAAAGTTCAATCTGGATGCACTCAATTTTGTTCTTACTGCATTGTTCCTTTTAAAAGACCAAATCTTTGGTCTTTAGAAATTGAAAAAGCAATTGAGACAGTAAAAAAAGCAGTTATTGACGGTTACCAAGAAATTATAATCACAGGAGTTAATATTGATGAATATCAATATAACTTTTCAACCTTAATTAAGGAAATTTTAGAAAAAACAGATATCAACTTAATCAGTTTTGGATCTATTCCTATTAATTGTATTGATCAAAAATTTATTAATCTTTTTAAAAGTTATCCACAAAGACTTTCTAATTTTATTCACATTCCCATCCAATCTGGTTCCGACAAAATTTTAAAACTCATGAATCGCCCTTATATCACCAAAGATATTTTAGAAAAATTTAGAAATTTGACATTAGAAATTGGAAATTTAAAATTTGGAACAGATATCATCGTTGGTTTTCCAACCGAATCAGATCAAGATTTTCAAGAAACTTTAAATTTATGTCAAAAAATCAAATTTTCAAAAATTCATACTTTTAAATATTCACCTCGTCCCAACACCAAAGCTAGATTTATTTTTGAAAATTCACCAAAAATATCAAAAGAAACTCTCAAATCTCGATCTCAACAAATCAGACAACTTATCTCCCGAAAAACACTTCCATCTCATCAAATACCTGGAAAGTAAAAGATACCTCTTGCCCAGGAAATTTGGCTTTTTTACCCCAAATATAGGCTTTATTAACATCATCTCTCATTTGATTAGAAATTCTTTTTAAAACATCGTCAAGAGTACTGTTGTTTTTTAAAATTAGAGGTTGATTAAAGTCTGCCTCCATATTTCTTTCTCTTTTTAAAAAAACTCTAACTAGTCCTAATCCTTTCCAAACCTTTTCCTTAAAATCTTCCAAACCAATTCCTTTATCAGCACACATCAATACTATATCATCCTTCTTTCCAACTATTCGTGGATCAAAATTTTTAGCCAAATCTATTTTTGTCACCACTTCCACCGCTGCCATATATTTTATCGATTTTGACATTGAATCTATCAATTTATCAATTCCAACAACTTTTTCTCCAATTTGGATAATGGCATTTCCCAAACCCATTTCTTTAGCAATATCAATTACAGTTTCTTTCTCAAAAGATTGGTATGGATCTATCACCTGAATTGCCCCTTTATGAGTCCTATGAATCGATATTTTTGCTGGTCTAGTATTAAGTCGTATCCCTGAATGATAAAGTTCATCTTCAACCTGTTTTATCCATTCAATTCTTTTAACATCAGTCATTAAAACCACTAAATCACTAGCCCTAATTACTGATAAAACTTTTTTACCAAAACCTTTATTTTTAGTTGCTCCTTCAATAATCCCTGGTAAATCCAACATTTGAATTTTAACTCCCTTATATTCCATCATTCCAGGCACTACCCCTAGCGTGGTGAAATCATAATTTCCCACTCTCGACTCAGCATTAGTCACTGCATTTAATAAAGTTGATTTACCTACACTTGGTAATCCCACCAAAACCACAGAAGCGTCGCCTGAGTGCTTTATAGCATATCCAACTCCACCACCTCCACCTTTATTCGATCCACCATTTAGTTGATCATTAAGTTTGGCGATTCTTGCCTTCATTACTCCATGATGATGTTCCGTTCCTTTGTGGTAAGGTAGATCACGAATCTCTTTCTCTATTCGAGAAATCTGCATTTTAATAATTTCTTCTTGTGTCATTTGTTAAAATTGAATACTACAAACTATGTTTTTTATATTTCTGATAATCTTTACGCTTCTTTTTAATAGTCATATTTTAGCATCTGACAATATCTTTGGCCTTCATTTATCTCAAACTGAAGATATTCATCAATCCTATTCCATAATTAACTCTCAAAATGGAGATTGGGGTTGGGCCACTTTGGTTATAAAAAATGATCAATTAGATTTTAATACTTGGCAAAATTTCTTTGATAATTGCCGAAAATACCACATTATTCCCATAATCAGAATTGCCACTATCGGAGAAAAAGATTATTGGAAAGTTCCCGAATATTCAGACATCGACAAAATGGTCTCTTTTTTGAATTCATTAAATTGGCCAACTAAACAACAACATATTATTCTTTTTAACGAAGTAAATCATGGAAATGAGTGGGGTGGGGCAGTCAATATTAAAGATTTTACTGAAAAAAGCTTTTACGCCGCCAAAAAATTTAAAGAAGCTAATCCAAATTTTTTTATTCTATCAAGCGCTCTCGATTTAGCTGCTCCAGAAAATCCACCAAAATTTAAATCAGCTGAAAATGTCTATCAGGAAATTCTTTCTTTCAATCCAAATTATTTCGATCAAATAGACGCTTTGGCTTCCCATTCTTATCCTAACCACGGTTTTATTGGAACTCCAAATGACACTGGTCGACACAGTATTCACGGCTATTTATGGGAATTAGAATTTTTAAAAAAACTTGGAGTTAAAAAAGAATTACCAGTTTTTATTACCGAAACCGGCTGGCCCCATCGAGAAGGTGTTAAATCTCAAAATAATTTTTATACCACCAAAACTACCGCCAGTTTTTTAGCTGAATCTATTACTGATATTTGGTCAAAAGATTCAAGAATAAAAGCGGTCACTCCATTTATTTATAATTATTGTCAAGAACCATTTGACCATTTTTCCTGGTTAGACCAAAATGAAAAACTTTTTCCTGAATACCAAAAATTAATTGATCTTCCAAAAAAGAAAAACGAACCAGAACAAATCGTTAGTTATAAATTAGAAAAAATTAATATTCCTTTTTTAATCTTTGAAAATAAAGAATATTCAGGCGAAATAATTTTAAAAAACACTGGCCAATCAATTTGGGGTGAAAAAAATTTCTGTCTTCCTTCAAAATCTAGCCTAAACGTCACCACTTCAGAAATTTGTAGTGATAATAATTTAACTTATCCTGGTCAATACAAATTTTTTAGTTTTAAATTTACTGTTAATAAAAATGCAAATTATAAAGACAAAACTTATCTTTCTTGGGGCGATTTAAACAATATTGAAATCAAAAAATTTAGCAAAGAATCAACTCTTTACCATCCACAAGAAAACTTTTTTGAAAGAATTTTAAATTCTTTCAAATCCTTCTTTATATAAGTGCCGCAGAGAGGACTTGAACCTCCATGGGTTTCCCCACACGGTCCTAAGCCGTGCTTGTATACCAATTTCAACACTGCGGCGAATTGTTAATGTGGGTCCGGCGGGACTCGAACCCGCGACCAATCGCTTAAGAGGCGACCGCTCTACCAACTGAGCTACAGACCCTTAAAAAGTACGCCTAGAGGGAATCGAACCCCCATCAATAGTTCCGAAGACTATTACTCTATCCATTGAGCTATAGGCGCAAGTTCCAAAATGAGTATCCTCAGCAGGGATCGAACCTGCGACCTCTTCCTTAGAAGGGAAGCGCTCTATCCAACTGAGCTATGAGGACAAGTAACTTACCATGTATTTTATCAAAATATCTTTATTTTCGGGACAAATAAGCACCTGTTTCAGTATTCACTAAAATTTCTTCACCAGTTTTAATAAAAAGAGGCACTTGAACTTTCATTCCAGTATCTAATACTGCCTGTTTTGAGGCATTAGTAGCAGTATCACCTTTAACAGAATTTTCTGCTTCAACTATTTTAAAAGCAATAGTCTTAGGTAAACTTATACCAACAGGATTTTCTTCGTAAAATTTAATTCTATATAAAAGACCTTCTTTTAAATAAACCTTATCATCGCCAACTATTTCCACTGGCACTGTGTATTGTTCAAAGCTCCTTGGCTCAATAAAAACATAATTGGATCCATCAAAATAAGAATATTCAGCTTCATGTGTTTCTACCATTACTTCTTCCACTTTTTCACCCGATTTATACGTATAATCAACTATTTTTCCAGTATAAAGATTTTTAAGTTTAGTTTTATAAAAAGCAGAACCCTTACCTGGAGAGGTAAAAGCTGTTTCTACCACCATGTGCGGTATCTCTTGAAAAATAATATAAATGCCTTTTTTGAATTGTGATGTTGATATAACTCCCATAGGCTTGATTTTAACACAAAAAAAATCCCAGAGCATGCTTTTTAGAGGAGCCACCCCAGGATCTAAACTAGACTATATCAAATATTATATACAAGTCAATATGTAAATCTATTACATATCAAAATCACCATTTTTAAGCTCTTCAATAAACTGTTTTACACCGTTTGCCCAAGAACCATTTGAACTTGGACAATATTTTTTCATAATAAGCTCTGGAGTATTCAAACCTTTGTCAAAATATTGAACTTTTAAATACTCTGCGTAACTCTTAAGAGCTAGCTCATAATTATCAAATTTAAGGGTTCCTTTTTTATGAATTCCATAACCCCAACAATTATGAGAATCCTCAGGGACTTTTTTACATAAATTAGATTCTTGTTGAGCAATCGCCACAATCCAATAATATTCATATCCATAACGCTCTGATAATTCAAAAATTAAATCTGAATAAGGAACAAGAGGGGAATTATATTTTTCTAAATATTTTTTAATCAACATCGGCCTAGCATCCGCTCCTGTTACTGTTGCCTTCAAATAGAAATCTTTGTTTTCTTCTGAAAATCCCACAATCACATTTTCTTTATCGCTTATTCCAAAAACAGTTTCAATACTATTTATTTTAGATAAATAAAACAATTCTCCAAGGCCAATTCCCAACGTTAACACTAAAAAAACCGGCAACAACAACAGTCTCTTAAAAGAAAATCCTGGTTTTTTCATTACTATTCTTATGTTATCATGTTGGCACTTATGAAAACAAATTCCATCGACCTAAAAAAACAAAATGATAAAGTTTTTACTTTAACTTTAGACATAAAATCATCCGATATTAAGAATGAATATCAAGAACATTTAAAACATTTTCAATCCAATTTTGAAACTAAAGGTTTCAGAAAGGGTAAAGCCCCACTCGAAGTAGTTGAACAAAATATTTCTCCAGAAAAACTTTTTGAAGAAGTTGCTTCTCATTTAATTTCCCATGCTTATAGTAAAAAAATAAAAGAAAACGGACTAAAACCCATCATTCAACCTCAAATCAAATTTATCAGTAAAGACGTAGATTTTGATCATGATTGGAAAGTTGAAGTTACCAGTTGTGAATTACCAGAAATAAAATTAAGCAATAAATACTTAGATGAAATTAAAAAAATAAATTCCGATAAAGAAAATACTGACGAAAATAAGAAAATTGAAAAAATAATTGATGTTTTAGTCGAAAATGGCAAAGTTGAACTTCCTGAAATTTTAATTGAATCTGACACTCAAAATCAACTTTCTCAATTAATCGACCAAGCCAGACAAGCCGGAATTAGCGTTAATGACTATTTAAAAAACAAAAACCTAACTCTCGAACAATACAAAGAAAACCTTAAAAAACAATTAACTAAAGAGTGGACTTTAAATTTAGCTATTACTCAAATAGCCAAAGAACAAAAAATCGAAGTTTCCGAAAAAGAAGTCACTGATATTTCCAAAACCAATCCATCTCTTGGTCAAAATATAAATTTCATTTATTATCTCTTAACTCAACAAAAAGTCTTCGATTTTTTAAAGAAGCTCTAAGATAAACATTTATAGCTAAATTTGCTATAATAGTCCATTATGGCAGGTGGTAATTCTTTTACTAAGAATCCTCAAAAGGGGAATAAATATAATTCGGTGTTTAATAATACTGAAATTCTTAACGATTCTGTTACTCATTCCAATAATCCAACTATTCTAGATGGCATATTAAGACCAGGCGAAAGTATTAATTTCAAAAAAGAACAAAATCCCTCAGAAAAACCAAAATTTATCGATTATATTGGCAAAGAACAGTCTCTTTTTATAAATCAACATCAAAACGAAGTTGAAAGAACTATAAACGAGCTTCGAGCTGAAATCAAAAAATTAGTTCAAATTACCGAAAATGTTGGCGAAGAAATAAAACAAGCCGTCGATCAAAATGTTGCCGAAATAAGCCAATATCAATTAAATTTTTTTGAAAGAATTAAAAATTTTATTGTTAATTTCCGTAAAAACATTTCCGAAGCCAGTGCTTGGATAGAAAGTTTTAACAGTAAAAAAAATAAACGTAATGCTTATTGGAATAAAGCCAAAAGTGGTGGTACTAAATATACTGAAAGTGGTGAACATAGCGTTGCTAGATCAGCCAACTAATGCTAAAATCTTTCCTATCCGAGTCTATAGCTCAGTTGGTTAGAGCGCTTCATTGACATTGAAGAGGTCAGAGGTTCGAGTCCTCTTAGACTCACATTCGTTTTTTCTTGGTAAAATATTGCATGGATCCTATAAATAATATAAAACCAGACCTCAACACTATTCGTCATTCAGCCGAACATGTCTTAACTCAAGCCATGCAGCGACTTTATCCCAATAAATTTTTAATGGCCATGGGCCCCGCCACCGACGATGGTTTTTATTTTGATTTCGAGCCAATAGGGGATTTTAAAATCAGCGAAAATGATTTTCCTGCCATAGAAGCCGAAATGGTAAAAATTATTAAAGAAAATTTACCTATAATTAGGCAAGAAATCAGTCTAGAAGAAGCAAAGAAATTATTCGTCGATAATCCATATAAAATTGAATGGCTCAATTCCATTCAAGACAAAGGAGAGACAATCACAATTTATAAAACCGGAGATAAATTTACCGATCTCTGTGCTGGACCTCATCTTAGATACACCAAAGGAATTAAAGCTTTCAAACTTTTATCTATCGCTGGTGCCTATTGGCACGGTGATGAAAAAAATAAAATGCTAACTCGCATTTACGGCACTGCCTTTAATTCTAAAGAAGAATTAGAAAAATATTTAAACAATCTCGAAGAAGCCAAAAAAAGAGATCACCGAAAATTAGGTCCACAATTAGGTCTTTTCTTTTTAGATGAAACTGCTCCTGGTATGCCATATTGGCTTCCAAAAGGCACAACTATAATCAATGAACTTCTCAAATTTTGGCGAGAAGAACATCAAAAAAGAGGTTATCAAGAAACCATAACCCCACAATTAAACAAAAAACAATTATATGAGACTTCTGGTCATTGGGATCACTATCGAGAAAACATGTTTATCTGTGATATGGGTGAAAACGAAATTTATTGTCTTAAACCAATGAATTGTCCTAACGCTATGACTATTTTTAAACAAGGTAAACATAGCTATCGTGAATTACCCCTCCGTTTTTCCGACTGTGATGCTCTCCATCGTCACGAAAAATCCGGTGAATTAAATGGTCTTCTTCGTGTTCAAAAGTTTTCTCAAGACGATGCTCACATTTTTGTTACAGAAGACCAAATTGGCGAAGAGTACAAAAGAATTTTAGAAATTGCCAAACTTTTTTATTCTATATTTGGAATTGAATTTAAAATTCGTCTTGGAACTCGACCTGATGATTTTATGGGTGACATTGAAACCTGGAATCGTGCCGAAAAAGAGTTAGAACAAATTTTAATCGATAATAAATTTGATTATTTTATTGGTCAAGGTGAAGGCGCCTTTTACGGTCCAAAATTAGACATCCTTATGGATGATTGTCTTGGACGTCAATGGCAAACTGGAACTATCCAATTAGATTTTCAACTACCTCGTAAATTTGAATTAAAATATACTGACAAAGATAGCCAGGAAAAAACTCCCGTTGTTATTCACCGAGTCATTTATGGTTCTCTTGAAAGATTTATGGGTATTTTAATTGAGCACTTTGCTGGTGCTTTTCCTCTTTGGATTGCTCCAGTTCAAGTAAAGATAATTCCCATTACCGACAATCAATTAGATTATGCCCAAAAAATAGGCGAAACTTTAAGAGAAAATAATATTCGAGTCGAAATTGATGATAAGTCCGAAACTATGCAAAATAAGATCAGAAATGCAGCAGGGGATAAGATTCCTTATATGGTCATTATTGGTGGTCGTGAAGCCGAAAATGAAACCATTTCTGTTCGTCAACGCGATGGTCAAGACCTAGGTTCTATGCCTCTTTCCCAATTTATTGATTCTCTAAAAGATCAAATTTCAAAAAAGAGCTTAAATCTGGTAAAATAGACAAATTATATGAGTAGTTTCAAAACCAATTCGCCAAGAAAATTTTATAAAACAAATCATTATATTAATGCGCCAACCATTCGTCTTTTAAGTGACGACGGTAAACAAATTGGCATCATTTCAATTGAAGAAGCTAGAAACATGTCTCAAGAAACTGGTCTAGATTTGGTTGAAATTAACGGCAATGCTCTTCCTCCAGTTGTTAAATTAATTAGTTTCTCTAAATTTAAATATCAAGAATCCAAAAAACTCAAGGCTGAAAAGAAAGGAATCAAAGGTGGAGACCTAAAAGAAATCCAAATGAGTCCATTCATTGGTCCTGGTGATTATGAAACCATGACTAAACGAGCCCAAAAATTTTTAAGTACTGGAAATAAAATCAAATTAAGTATAAAATTCCAAGGTCGTCAAATGAATCATCCAGAATTTGGCCACAATTTAATTAAAAAAGTTAAAACCGATTTACAAGATTTTGGTTCTGCAGAAGGTGAAGCCAAATTAATCGGAAAAAGATTAATGCTTACATTCACACCTTCTAAAAAAACTGGAGGGACAAAAAATGAAGAAACAAAGTAATAAAAAAAGAATCAAAAAATCTGTTTCTAACAGATTTGAAGTTACCAGAACTGGTAAAGTTTTGCGTATGTCATCTTTCAACCGACATCTACGCCGAAAAAAGAGCAAAAAGCAATTACGCCGACTTAAAGGCAAACAACCAATTGCGGCTGCATTAGCTATTAAGGTTAAAAAATTATTAGGTTATCTATAAAATATGAGAGTTAAAACAGGAACAGTCAGACGAGCTGCACACAAAAAAATCCTCAAAGCCGCAAAAGGCTTTTGGATGACTCGCCACAAAAGATTTAAAGTTGCAAATGAAGCTGTTATGCATGCTGGTATGTATGCTTTCGTTGGTCGACGTATTCGACGCCGAGACATTCGCCAAATTTGGATTACTCGCTTAAACGCTGCTCTTAAACCATTTGAAATTCGCTATTCTGCCTTCATCAAAATGATGAAAGATAAGAATGTTGAATTAAATCGAAAAATGTTATCTGAAATTGCTATTAAAGATAATTCTACCTTTAAGTCCATCGTTAATTTTATAAAAAAATAAGGGGACTTATTTTAAAAAAATATAAAGCTCCCTAAAAGGGAGCTTTTTGTTACAATCTTTGTAGAGACGTATTGCAATACGTCTCTACCCACAAAAATAATGAACCAAAATTTAGAGGCAATTAAAAATCAATATATTGATAAAATTGCTGCCCTTAAAACTGATAAAGAACTTGAATCTCTCCGAATCGAATTATTTGGTCGAAACGGTCTAATCAATAATCTCTTTTCTAAAATAAAAGATATTGCTCCACAAGAAAAAAAACAATACGGCGCCGACTTAAATCAACTCAAAACAAAATTAGAAACCTCTCTCTTATCTAAAAACGTCCAAAAATCTGAAAAACTGACATCTGAAAAACTGACATCTACAATTTTTGGCCTACCAAAAATTGGCCATCTTCATCCAATTACTCAAACCGAACGACAATTAAATGAAGTTTTTCGAAAATTAGGCTTTTCTGTCTATAATAGCCCAGAAATTGTTGCCGATGAATTTAATTTCACTCGATTAAATGTCCCCAAAGATCATCCTGCTCGCGATATGCAAGATAGTATTTATATAAAAGAGCCAGATTATCTTTTAAGAACTCAAACGTCTGCAATCGAAAGCTATCTTCTTTTTCAAAAAAATAAAGATTTACCTCTTCGAGCTGCTTTTCCTGGTAGTGTTTTTCGAAATGAAAAAGTTAATCGTAGTAATCATTTTGTTTTTCATCAATACCAAGCCGTCGTTGTTGACAAAAACGTTACTATTAAAGATTTAATCGGCACTATGGATTTAATGTTTAAAACTCTATATGGCCAAGAAGTAGTAGTTCGTTATCGTTCAAAATATTATCCCGAAGTCGCTCCAGGAGTTGGACCAGACATGCAATGTTTTAATTGCCATGGAGTTGGTTGTCCTCTGTGTAAATACGCTGGTTGGATTGAAATGGGAGGTAGTGGCATGATTCATCCAAAAGTTTTAGAAATGGCTAGCATCGATCCAAATATTTGGTCTGGTTTTGCCTTTGGCATGGGTCTCGATCGCTGGACTATGGCTCAAAAAAATATTAAAGATATTCGCACCCTTATGGGTGGAAATTTAGCCTACAGACCAAACGAATTATGAAAATAATACTATCTGAACTAAAAAAATTCCTACCAGAACTTAAAGTCGAATCAACCAAACTTCGCGATGATTTAACCATGATTGGACATTTTACTAACTTTTTTGAAGAAATTGAAAATGAAACTGTTTTTGATTTAGATATTAAAGTAAACAGAGGCGATTGTCTTGGTTATTACGGTCTCGCTCGCGACCTCTCCGTTTTTTACAATATTGATTTAAAACTTCCATTTTCAAGGGAGGTCCGTCCGCAGGACGGGGTGGGTTTCTTACCAATTGAAATAAAAACTGACAAAGTAACCAGAGTCATGGCCATTAAACTTTCTGGTTTAAAAAATTCCAAGTCACCTAAGTGGCTTCAAGATTTTCTTAAATATCATGGTTCAAAATCAATCAACACTATCGTAGATTTAACCAATTACATTATGTTTTTATACGGCATCCCCAATCATGCCTTCGATACTGCCAAATCAACAGACAATCTCATTTGGGAAATAAATTCTAAATTCAAAGAATTTACCAGTCTTGATGGTTCAAAATTAACCCTAAATAATGAAATTTTAATGATTAATAATCCAAATAAAGCTCTCAGTCTTAGTTTTTGGGGAGGGGAGTCATGCTCAATCGATTTGACCACCACTGAAACTATTATTGAATTAGCTATTTACGATCGCACCACTGTTCGTCAAAACAGTCGTCAATTAAAATCCGTAACCGAAGCCAGTGTGCGACTAGAAAAAGATTTAGATCCAGAATTAATTCCACAAGCCTTCAATCATTTAATCAATTTAATTTTAGAAAATTGTGATGGTCAAATTACTTCTCAACTTTTTGACCATTATCCAAATAAAATTACTCCACCTCAAATTGAATTCGACCCCCAAAAACCATCTCTAGTTTCCGGTATTGAAATCCCTGTTAATTTTTCAATTGACTGCCTAACTCGCCTCGGCTGCCAATCTGACATCCAACATCTAACATCTGACATCTTAATTACTCCACCAAGCATCCGTAAAGACATTTCAATAGAAGCCGATCTAATAGAAGAAGTTATCCGTTTTTGGGGTTATTACAAAATACCCACCAATGAACCTTTAGATTTTAAAAACCTCCCAGACATCACTCCACCAGAAATTTATCTAATCGAAAGTCTAAAAGATCAATTAATAGATCTTGGTTATGACGAAATTCTCTCTTGGCCTTTAGTCACCACTCCAACTAATCAAAAAACTGTCATTACTACCGAAAACAGCATTAATTCCGAAGCCATTTATCTTCGACAATCTCTAATTCCATCCCTAACTCAACAATTAGATCAATACACCCGATTTAAATTACCAGAACCTCAATTTTTTGAAATTGGCAAAGTCTTTTCTAAAGAAGGAAATAAATATATCGAAAAAAATTCCCTAGCTCTCTATAATGTTGATCAAAACAAATTAATATCTGATCTTCAACAATTAAAATTAGAAGGAAAAATTATTAATGATAATTTTTTTGAAATTATTATCGATAATTTACCAAAACCCAAAAAATATATTCCTCAATTAATAAAAAATAATGCAGTCGAACTTAATTCTCAAATTATTACTCTCGACGCCAATCTTACTTTAGATACAAAAGAAGATTCAATAAAATTGATCGAAAAATATTCCAAAATAATTGGCTCTGAATTTTTATGGAAATTGATTATTACTGATATTTATCAAGATTCTAAAAACAGTCAATACAAATATACTTTTCAAGCTTCATATTTTAATTTAGACGATAAGAAGGCAAAAAATCTACATCTAAAAAGTTTTAATCTTCTTTAATCACTGTCTATTAGACTGATATCTCTTTGTAAACATACACACACAATACACATTAGCAGACAAGTGCTTCAACTGCTAAACATGTAATAAATTAAACTATTACCTATCCTTAGGGATAAGTTTCTCCGATTGTAGGAATTATTACTCCGGTTGGGATAATAATTGGACTTGCAGTTGGGGTAGGAGTTGCGTTCCAAGCTGTATTAACCCCAATTTTTGTCTCTCTTTCCTGACTATTTCCATCTTTATCAGTCGCTTTAACCTTAAGAGTATGAGGTCCATCTGTTAAATCATTTATCGTAATTTCAAAAGGTCTTTCATCCCAAGTCTTTCTTTCAACTCCATCAATCCATAATTTAACTTCCACTATTTTCTTCAAAGAATTTGTATTAATTTTAATATCAAATTGTTTAGAAACAGTTGATTCGTTTCCTGGATTATCTATAAACACTGCCACCTCACCACCACTTCTGCAATAATTTTCTGGTGGAAAATATTTATCTCTATCACTTTGTTCAGAAATCCATTTATCTATTCCTTCTTGCCACCTGTTTCTACCATCTTTAGAAATTGGATCTTCTTCTCTAAGTCTAAAAAATTCTTTGGAATCATAATTATTATTGGCCACATCCTCTAAAGTAGCTAAACCACTAACTCCTTTACATATTTTTAAATTCATATGAATTGGATCGGGAACAGAAGATTGTGTTCCGTCAATAAAATATTCTCTCTTTGAAGGAAAACCATCATGGCTCAAATACCCAGACATTTTATCAACTTCAAGGTTAACTATTTTTTCTGGAATTGGAAAATCTTTTTTATTTCTTTTAGGCAAGCTATACACCATTATTCTTTTCCAAATTGGACTTGCTCCAGAAACACCAGAAGCAATTCTTCCCATCGGGGTATTATCATTATTTCCCACCCAAACCACACTTAACAAATTTGGAGTCCAACCAATTGTCCAATTATCTTTTTTCTCATTAGTTGTTCCAGTCTTTACAGCCACCTGATATCCACTCACCTGAAGACCATTAACTGCTCCAAAAGTTATTTCTCGAGCACTATTATCAGATAAAATGTCTGATATTAGAAAAGCCTCTTGTGGTGTCATAACTTTCTTACCCTCTGGTGCTTTATATTCTTCCAAAACTCTACCATTTCGATCTTCTACTTTTAGTATTCCAATCGCTTTCATACTGGTACCACCATTAGCAAAAGCCGTATAAGCCGAGGCTAAATCAATAACTCTTACTTCTGCTCCACCCAAAGTAACTGCCAATCCAAATTTAGACAAATTTTCTTTTGTCGGAGCTAAGGTTGTCAATCCCATATCATTTGCTAAGGTCAACATGTTTTCCACTCCAACTTGTGCTAAAACTTTCACGGCGGTCGTATTAATAGAATTACCTAAAGCACTCCTAAGAGACATCGGACCAATAAATTTACCTGTGTAATTTTGAGGAGAATAATCTTTTTGACCAGGAGACCCTGGAAAAGTAACCGGAGTATCCATAATCATAGTTGCAGCAGTCATCCCTTTTTTAATTCCAGCCAAATAAGTTACTGGCTTAATTGCCGACCCTGGTTGTCTTAACGCTTGTGTCACCACATTAAAATTACCATCTGTTTTGTCTGAAAAATAATCTCTCGAACCAACCATTGCTAAAACCTGACCATTAGTTGGATCCAAAACCAAAGCTGCTCCATTACTTATTCCTAGTTTTTCAGCTTTATCTATTTCTTCACTTACTATTTTTTGAGCCTCAGTCTGTAATTCTAAATCAAGAGTTGTAGTTATCTTTAATCCTCCACCTTCAACAACTGCTTCTCCATATTTTTCCGCCAAAAGATCTTTTATCCAAAAAACAAAATGGGGGGCTTTAGTCACTGAATTATTTGTGTTAAATTTGTAATTTTTAACCTCTTCTTTTGTTTCCACTGCCAATTCTTTACTAATATAGCCGTCCTCCATCATTCTGTCTAAAACATGGTTAGTTCTCGATACATAAGCAGTTGGTGTCTTAGAAAAAGGGGAATAAACACTTGGTAATTGTGGCATTCCTGCCAAAATTGCCGATTCTGTTAAATTTAAATCCTTAACTGATTTTCCAAAATACTGTTGAGAAGCTGGTTCAACTCCCCAAGAAGCTCCACCATAAGGTGCTTCATTTAAATACATTAACAAAATTTCATCTTTACTATATTTGGCATCAATTTGAACTGACAAAATTAATTCTTTAATTTTTCTAGTCAAAGACCTTTCTGTAGTTAATAAAACGTTTCTAGTCAATTGTTGGGTTAAAGTTGAACCTCCTGTTACTTTTCCAAAATAAAATACATTTTTAATAATTCTAAATGGGGTTAAAGGGTCAAATCCCTTATGTTTATAAAAATCTTTATCTTCCACAGCTATTGTTGCTTTTTTTAAATAATCAGGAATATCGGTAAATGCCACAGGATCTCTCTTGGCTTGATCATAAATATCAGATAAAGGATTATTATTTCGATCATAAACCTTACTTGAATAACCATCTCTTCTAACCACTTTTGAAGGAGTTGGTAAATCTTTAGAAAACCAAACAAACAAAAAAATTAAACTAACAAAACCAACTGCTATTAAAATTAAAATTGCTCTAAAAAATTTAAACCAAAAATCTTTACTTTTGAAATTAATTTTCTTTTTAATTTTCATTTTTAGTCCAAAAAAATTAATAACTATCCATTTTTTCACCTTTATAAAGAAATTTAATATTTTATCTTTCATTTAATCAAAACCATCAAAGGAGCCATCAGTCCAGATAATAACAACATTACCAAAGCAACTACCAAAACCGTTTTTCTAACCGTTTTAAACTTAATTTTCATAATCTAATCATAACATAAATTAAAAATTGAGTTACCCCAATTAAACCCGAAAACTAAAAAATTTTCTGATATTATTATTCTTATGAACAGTCTCTCCCAAATCCCCGGCATTGGCTCCAAAACTCTCGAGAAACTAACTCGTTTAAATATTAACACTCCTCAAGATCTTCTTTATCATTTTCCCAATCGTTACGTCGATTTTTCTCATTCTGTCAAAATAAATTCTGTCATCGAAAATCAAAATGTCACCATCACCGGCAAAGTCCTAGATTTTAAAAATATTTACACCAGAAATGGTAAAAATATTCAAAAAGCCATTGTTTCCGATAATACTGGAAAAATAGATTTAATTTGGTTTAATCAGCCATATTTAGCCAATTCTATAAAAACAGGAGACACTCTTAGTTTTGCCGGCACAGTTAGTATTGATAAAAAATACCCCTCCTTGTCAAGGGAGGGGTCAGGGGTGGGTTTCAAAAAAACTATTATTGCCCCAGAATATGGGCAATATAACACAGGTAAAATAATTTCTATTTATTCAGAAACTAGTGGTCTTAGTTCTAAATGGTTTCGAAAAATTATTCAAACTCAAATTCAAAATCTTTTATTGCCAATCACAGAAACATTGCCATTAAATTTGATTGAAAAATTTGATTTATTAGACCTAAAGACTTCATTATTTCAAATTCATTGTCCCACTAATCCCCAAATTTTAACCAAAGCCAGAAACAGATTAGCCACCGAAGAAATTTTATCTCTTCAAATTAGATCATATCTTTCCAAAAAAAAATGGCAAAAAAATACTCCAAAAACTAAAATTAAAATAACTAAAATTATCGACAAAAAAATCAAAGATATTATTAAAAAATTGCCCTATAATCTAACCGATTCTCAATGTAAAGTTTTATCAGAAATTTTTGCCGATCTTACCAATCCAAATCAAGTTATGAATCGACTTCTTCAGGGTGATGTTGGTTCTGGTAAAACAATTATTGCTTTAATTTCCTGTTATCTAGCTCATTTAAATAATTGCCTTTCAGTAATAATTGCTCCCACTGAAATTTTAGCCAATCAACACTACCAAAATTTTCAGACTATTTTAAAAGATCAAAACATTCCCATATTTTTATTAACTGGTTCAAAAAAAATTGATCTTAAAAAAATACCTAAAAATGCAATAATTATTAGCACTCACGCCATTATTTACCAAAAAAATAATTTAAAAAATAAAATTTCTTTTTTAATTATTGATGAACAACACAAATTTGGTGTTAAACAAAGATCTTTTTTAAGTTCATCTCTAAAAATTCCCCATTGTCTCACTATGACCGCCACTCCAATCCCCAGAACCATCAGTCTAACATTGTTGGGCAATTTAGATATTTCCATAATCGATACTTTACCTCAAAATCGTCTTCAGATTAAAACTTTTTTAGTTCCAGACCACAAAAAATCTAATTGTTATAAATGGATCGAAACTGAAATCAAAAAAACCAATTGTCAGGCTTTTATTGTTTGCCCTTTTATCGATGAATCCGAATCAATGACCAGTGTTAAATCGGCCATCAAAGAGTTTGAATATCTTTCTAAAAATATTTTTCCAAATTTAAAATTAGGCCTTATTCATGGAAAAATAAAAACAGAAACCCGAGAAAAAATAATCAAAAATTTTCAAGAAAATAAAATTAATATTTTAGTTACCACTCCAATTATTGAAGTTGGTGTAGATATTCCTAATTCTTCAATAATTATTATTCAATCAGCCGACAGATTTGGACTAGCCGCTCTTCACCAGCTCCGAGGCCGAGTTGGCCGAGGACAGCAACAAAGTTATTGTTACCTTTTTACCGAATCTACCAATCAAAAAGCCATAAGCAGACTAAATTTTTTGGAAAAAAGTCATAACGGTCTAAAAATTGCTGAATATGATTTAAGTAGCAGGGGACCAGGGGAGGTTTTTTCTACCATTCAACATGGTTTTCCATCTTTAAAAATTGCCAATTTTTCCGATCTAAAAATTATTAACCTTAGCCAAGAAATATTAAAAGAAATTATTGCTAATTATCCCGATTTTAATTTTTCCCAAATTACTTCCGAAAACCTCACCTCCGAATCTATTGGAAATAATTAAAAAACTAAACCATTACTTTATATTTAAATATTCTTTGATTTTATTTAGTTCTTCCAAAAGAATATCTAATTTCAAATTAGTTAAATTAACTTCATTTTTTTTATCGCTTTGGAAAAACATGTCAATTGGCTGATTGGTAATCTCGGCAATTTTTTTTAAAGTAGGAACAGGAGGAATTGCCCGACCAGATTCATAGGCACTAATAGTTTTGTCTGAAATAGACAATTTATTTCCAAGTTCTTTTTGGGAAAGCTTAGCCAATTTTCTAGCTCGACTAATAACTTTAGCTAATATTAATAATTCATTCATAAAATATCCAGATTTATTTTAATTAAAAATAATGGGAGGATTTTGATTATAACATATCTAATTTTACTAGATTAATAAATAAAGTTAAGTATAATAAATGAAATTTAATCTCTTTACATTAGAAAAAATAGGTATATTATTTAAATCAAGAATTTAATTTATTCTCAAATAAATAAATTATAAGCACCTTAACTATAAAATAACAAAAAACTTCTAGGACAATAAGCTGTCTTGAAATAAGTTTTTTGATTTATATAAATCCACCCAAACAAGGTGTTGATTCAACACCAGAAAGGAAGGAAAACTATGCCTGGACCTTATGACTCTGGTAACGGAAATCGTGGTGGGGGAGCTAGTATCGGACCAGATGGAATACATTACACGGACTACAACAACGGTAGTCATAACTCGTGGAATGAGAACCATGGAAACGTCTCCGACATACATTCAACCAACCATGACCCCAGACGGATCAATGACAACCCAGCCGACAACCGTGGTAATCCCTATGGTCGTTAATAAATAAACCAAGATTGTCGACCATTAGAGGCTTGTATAAAAATCATATATAATATGAATGCAAGCCTCTATCTCTTTAAATTATGAATAAAAAAATAAAAATCTTCTTACAAAAAAACAAATTTACAGACAGTATTAATGAGTCTGTTGCCAATGAAATTATTTTAGTTGCTATTAAAAAATATTTAAAAAAACAAATATCAACTTCATTTATTTCTGCTTTAGCGGATGAAATTCTATATGAAAAATTTTTAAACAAAAATATTTCTATCGAAAATTTAGAATTATCAGATACATTAGACACAATTTCTGAATTAAAATATAACCAAAAAAATTCCAAAGATAATTTTGAAAAATCTATAAAAATATTGCAAATATATTTAAAAAATAATGCCAACAATTTACTCAAATAAAAAAACTATTAATATTCCTTTTCCAGATAAAGTTTTTAATCTTTACCTTGAAAAAGGTAAAGTGAAATCTATCGATGAATTAAATGATATAAACACTTTTTTCATAATTAAAAGTTGTCATAACGATTTTAAAATTGGTTCTTTGTCTTTAGATGATTTTTCTAGTATTGGAGGATATCTTTTTGGTAAATTAAAAACTATCTCTAAGTCTAGTCCGTTGGGTTCTGTTTTATTAGATATTGGCGAATTAAGTTTTTATATAAGAATTTCAGAATCAAAATCAAAATTTTCAGAAATAGGCAACTTTCTTTCTAAGATTGATGAATATTTTGAAAATCATTAATTAAAAATAACTCTCCCTTCGTTAAGGGGAGGTACCGGTTTATCCGGAAAGAGGATTTAAATAATTTAATATTAGAATTCATTTATTTTTCTGATACAATACTCCCATGACAGCAGTACCAAAACACTGGCCCTCTAGTCGCCGACAAGGCAGCCGAAGAGCCTCTCAAACTGGCCCTAAAATAGCCAAAACCGTAAATTGTAAACAATGTGGCCAACCAAAAATGGCTGGTTTTCAATGTCCTAATTGCAAACAGTGAAAAATAAATTTGACCCACGTCATTTAAAAAGAATTAAAAATGTCCAAGCTCTTTTTGCTTGGGGATGTGGGGGTATCGAATCTAAAACTGAAGAAT
>JAQVSI010000006.1:0-19564 GCA_028700625.1 Candidatus Shapirobacteria bacterium | reverse complement strand
AATTGTTAAAGTTATTCCCAAAATAGACCTTATAATCCAAGAAAACGCCCCTAAATGGCCCATCGACAAAATCAACAAAATTGACCTAAGTGTTTTAAGATATACTTTTTGGGAACTTTTTTATCTTAAAAAAAATCCACCAAAGGTTGTTATAGACGAAGCGATTGAAATTGCCAAAGAATACGGAACTGAAACAAGCTCTTCTTTCGTTAATGGAGTCATAGGTAGTGCCATTAAAAAATCAAAACTAGAAATTAATCCAAAATCAAAAAATGAACCAAAACCTTAAAGATTTTCAAATTACTATTGATTACTCTTTCAATGATGAAAATAAACTCATCAAAGGTCTCACTCATAGGTCTTATTTAAATGAACATCGTGGCGAGAATTTACAATCAAATGAAACTTGTGAATTTTTAGGTGATTCTATTCTTGAATTTTGGATTTCCGATAAACTTTTTAATCTATTTCCAAAATTTGATGAAGGGGACTTAACCAACCTTCGGGCCTTAATTGTTTGTACTCAAAATTTAGCCTTAATTTCTAAAGATATTAATATTGGATCTTTCGTTATGCTTTCAAAAGGAGAAGAAAAACACGGAGGCCGAACTAACCCATCAATCTTAGCTGACACATTTGAAGCTATTTTAGGTTCAATCTATCTTGATGGTGGAACTACTCCTGCTTTTGCTTTTTTAGAAAAAACATTAAATAAAAGTATTTTAGAATTATCTTCAAAACAAGTATTTAAAGACCCTAAAAGTCTTTTTCAAGAAATTGCCCAATCAAAAAAGGGAATTACTCCTAAATATCAAACAATCAGTGAATCTGGTCCAGACCACCAAAAAAAATTTGAAGTTGCTGTTTTTCTAAATGAAGAGCTAATTGCCAGTGGTCATGGTAATTCAAAACAAAAAGCCGAAGAAGATGCTTCAATTAAAGCTACCAAAATCCTTACTAATCTTGTATAATCCACCATATGCTAAAAATTAAACTTGCTCCTCGTGGCAAAACCCATCAAATAACTTATAGATTTGTTATTGCTGAAGATCGCAGTAAATTAAACGGTAAAATTATTGATGATCTAGGTTTCTACACTCCACAAACCAAAGAACTCCAAATTGACAAAGAAAAAATGGCCAATTGGATTAAAAAAGGTGCTCAAGCCACAATTGGTGTCGATCGTCTTTTGAATCCTGACAAATACCCTAAAAAAATAAAACCAAAGGTTGAAAAAATTAAAAAAGAAGTTAAAGAAGAGATTAAGGAAGAAGTTAAAGTTGAAGAAATACCAACTGAAGAAACTGAAACAAAATCAGAATAATTATTAGAAATTAAATATTAGTAAATTAGAAATTTTATTTATGAATACGATAAAAGACACTTTAGAATATATTGTTAAAGCTATTGTTTCAGAAGAAGCAAAAGATGTTATTATTACCGATTCTGAAGAAAATGGTTTAACTATATTTGAAATTAGTGCTCCTTCAGAAGTTGTCGGAAAAATTATCGGTAAAGAAGGAAAAATAATCAAATCCATCCGAACTATTTTGAATATCTCTTATCCAACTACTCGTTTTCTCTTAAAAATAAAAGACTAAATAAAAGTCTCCCTTTTATCAAGTGGAGATGTCCGAAAAACAGATGGGTTTTAACTAAGGACTAAAAGGATTTTCTCTTTGATATTGTTGAAAAACAAAAGATTCTGTTTCATTCTGGCTGTTTCCCTCTATTTTTATAAAGCTACTAATTTTAGTTATTAAATCTTTCTCTTCTTTAGACAAAATTAAGTCATTTAAAGCCACATTACTTGTTTCCAAATCGACATTGTCTTTTACATAATAAGAAGAAACTACCAAATCTAATTGAGACAAACTTCCAGAATTTTTTGTTTGAAATTTGTCAACAAACAAGATTGGTAAGGTTTTTTCCAAAGCAGAAATTAATTCCAAACTTTTTTCTTTTGGCCCAATCATCAACAAGCTTACAGGCATTTTAACAGTATCTTGAGAAATAGAACTTTTTTTTGAATCTTCTCCCTTTAATTCTCCTGGTGTCAATGAAAAACTTTCAATTTGATAATCAAACTTGTTTGCCACCCCTCTAATTATTTCCACCAATAAATAAGATCTTTTATCTTTCAAAACAGCATTATCTAAATAATCAGCATTCTTTTTAAGTTCCTCTTGATCTATAGACATTAAATACTTATTCTGTTCTTCGATTTTTTTAGTATTAACACTAACTTCATTAATTTTTGACTTGAGTACTCCAATTTCAGAAATTTTTGGAATTAAAATTAGATTTAAACTAATTAAAAATAAAAAAATAAGACCAATTGGTGGCAAAAAAAGTATCAAAAAAGCTTTTTCCAAACCAAAAATTTTATCTGGCAAATTTAAGTTAAAAAAATTATTTTTCTTCATATTAAAGAAACCTCCATTTCAACAGTCCAAATACCATCAATTTTTATTGAACTTAATTTAGCCGATTTAAAATCAGACATTAAACCCAAGTTAATATCTCTAACTTTTTCCTCAATTTCAACCAAATTTGTTCCATTAGTCAATGAATATTTTAATAAAAACTGTTTTTTTTCTTTTATTTCAAAATTTTCAAGAGCTATATTTTCAGAAAATAAGTTTGTTATTTTATCAATTGAAGCTCCATATTCAAACCTCTCTTTTAAAACTTTTCCCACTAGTTTCGCTTGATATTTATTTCTTTTAGAAATAACCACATTTGTTACCAATGTTTTATATCTATCTAAAGCCAAAGTATTTTGTTTTTTGTCTTTATTTAATAAAAAATTATTAATTCCTATCCAAACAAAAACAATTATTATTGAAAGAATCCAAACACCCAAAAAAATAGCCATAGCTAAACCTATTTTTTTCTTAAGATTAATTCTAGCCGCCTGAAACTTGGCTACTGATGGTAATAAATTAAGTCCTTCTTTCATACCAAGCTCCTTAAAGCCAATCCAACAGCTAGGGAAAATTTACATCCATCTGTATTTAAATTATAGCCAAATTGACCTTTACTCATGTCGATATTTATAAAAGGCTGTAACACCTGAACTTCAATTCCTAAAACCTTAGTTAATTCTTCCGCCATACCTGGTAAATTGGCTCCACCACCACTTAAAATTAAAAGTTCAGCTGGTTTACCAATGTCTTCAACAAATAAAGCCAAAGTCTTTCTTATTTCTTCTGTGATGTCATTAAAGACCGGCATAACTGCATTTTTTATCTTTCCCTCAAGTTGATCCTCTTTAAGTCCGTAAGCCTTTTTATACTCTTCTGCCGAAGCCATATCCAATCCCAAATTAAGAGAAATTGCCCTAGTTAAAGATTCTCCACCAACAGATAAAGATCTGGCAAAATAAACGTTATTTTTATTAATACTAAATAAATCAGAGAATTTATCTCCCATATCGACCACAACCACTCTCTCAACCATTGGCATTGCCAATTTTAAAACTCTTCTCAATGCAATAGCAGGGGACTCCAATGCTAATAATTCCAATCCAATAGATTTAAATAATTTAAGATAATTATTAATTAAATCATTTCTAGCTGCAATAACAAAAATAGTCAACCTACCGGCATCATCTTTTTCAATTATTTCATAATCAATTAAAACTTCATCCAAAGGAAAAGGTACAAAAGTTTCGGCCTCAAATCTTAGAGCATCCATAATCTCATTATCTTTTAATGGAGGTAATCTGACCAACCTACTGATAACTTCGTCTTCAGGCAAACTAACCATTGCTTGCTTATTCTTTATTTTCAAATCATTAAGCAAAGTTTTAATTACTTTTCCTGTTTCAGTTAGTAATTTTTCCTTATTAGCTTCTTTATCTTCATCTTTCGGAGTTCTAATTTCACCAATAGCTTCTAAAGTAACTTTAGAATTTTCACCAGAAAGACAGGCAATTTTTACTGTGTTTTGACCAATATCAATACCCAAAATACTACTCATATGATCTAAGTATATAGACTTTTTGCTACAGACTCAAGGCTTCATAAATTAGAAATCTCATTGTCTAAAAACATGACAGTCTCATCTTTTAATGTTTTTCTAATTTTATTAAAAGTTTCAACCGGCAAAAGAGTATTTAAGTCTTGATCAATTAAAGTTTGACCAACTTTTTCCTTTATAAAATCACGAAGATAAATAAGATAATCTTTAGTTTTCATTCCAGTTCTTTCAATTATTATTTCTGGACTATATTTTAACTTTTTTAAGAAAAAATAATGGATATCATAAATATCTCGGCCAGCAATTGCTTTTTTGCGATCATAGCGATCTTTAACCGCTACCATCTTATTAGCAAAAATGCTTTCTTGAGTCTGGCAATTAACAGTTCTGTTAATTTCTGGCAAAAAAACTGGTAAATATTTATTAGACTTAACTACAAAATTAAGGGCATCAATTTTTAAAGTATTTCTCTCATTTGGTGAATTTTTATATTTAAGAAAAAATTCTAAAGCTTTTTTACTTTCTTGATATAAATTAAATCCAAGTTTATTAAAAATTTTATAAAACTCAACTCTTAATTGTTTTTCAGTTACTCCAATTTTAAGATCAAAATCGAGATCAACTGAAAATCTATCAAGAATTCCCATCATTGAAGCACAAGTTCCACCTTTAAAATAAAGACCATCCGATAAAACCGGATTATCAATTATTTCCGATAAGGTACGAAGTAAATAGGCTTTATGAATAGCATCTGCAGGTCTTAATGTAATCATAAATATATTTGTTTTTGATAATTTTTAACAAGACTCCAATTAATAAGATTATAGGCATCAAAATGATAATTTGGTTGAAAATATAACATGTCGGCAACTGCTCTCTCAGTATCAGCAATAAAAACACCTTTATCATTTTGAATTATTCCAATTGTATTATTTAAACACTGGGGTTTCAATTGTCTAACCAAATAACTATTCTCATTAAGAATAAAATTAGCTGGAATACTAGAAATAAAAGTAATTTTGCTAGGAGATTGATTAATTATTCCATTTTTAGACAAAACAGACTCAGTACTTAAATAACTAAAATGATTTATAGCTCTAAAACCAATTTCTACTGGATCTAGTTGGTTTAAAGGGACTATACTATAAAACCCTTTTTGAATATTAATTAAAATACCTTTTTTAACCAAACGAGCAATAGTTTTATGAAGTGTATTTTGATTCAAAACACCCCAAATGACTTTCAGGTCTGATGTATGAAATAATTTTTGTGGCTGTTGAATTAAAACACCAATTTTATCTTTAGTCATGGTTATATTAAGTGGTACTAATATGTACAGGATAACATAACTAACACGCTTGTCAAGTGATTATTACTCAATTATATTTCCTGCAGTAATTGCTTCCATGAAAAAAGAGGGGATTTGATAGATATTTCTGGTTCTAATTTGAGTTTTAACTCCATCACCAGCTGTTCCAACGGCTGTCAATTCTTCTCCTTGATCTGGAAAATTTGAAGCTCCACTCAAAGAAATATTAGTATTACTAACTAAAGGGGTAACAACCAGCAACAGAGAATCTCCTGTAGTAGGAATACTTACTTTTTTGGTTGAACTGTAAGTATAACCGTCAACTGCACCAGGCAAACTAAAATTATATCCAAGATGAGTAACTCCATAGACAGCTCCATTTTTGTAAAAGTAATCTATTTTTAATGATCCATTAAAAGTATCGTTAACGGTTAATATTAATGGAGTGCTTCCGTAATAATTAGATCCAATATCTCCATTACTTTCATGATTAACCAACCAAAATAATTGATTATTGTTTTTTAACACTGGACCTTCAGATGCAATACTAGTCCCTCCACCAATAACAGTAGAATTCACATTTGCCTTAGCGCCATTTCCGGCTTCATAACTAAAGCTACCATCATTAATATAGTTATTAATTCCTGATTCAGCCGCATTAAAAGCTTCTTTCAATAGCTGTTCGTCTGTATCAACTTTTGTATCTGTAACCGCTTTTTTAGAAGCAGACAAACCCAAAGTTAAAACAATAGCCGAAGCCAAAAGAACAATAATTGCAATCTGCCCTTTATTTTGTTTCATTTTTTTATTTTTCATTTTTTTTAAGTCTCCCTTGTCAAGGGGAGATTTAGAGGGGTTTAGTTCCCCCATCTAAAATTAGTTAAAGATTTAGCCACAATGCCTGGCAATTTGAAAAGTAATTCTGGTTTGTAATTAACCACCACAGACGGATTAATATTATTAGTAACTTTAACGTTATATCCACGAGTGAAACTAATATTTTTGGAAGCAAAAATACTTCCATTAAAATTTAATTTATTAGGGCTTGTTCCACCAGCATTAATATTATTAGCCACCAAAATTCCATCAACTCTAGAAGCTCCAACACCAACATTAATATCACCATTAACCACTATCATCAAAAATTCTCCGGAATTAATTTTTTTGTCTTCATTTATAGTTAAATTACCACTAACAAAATAAATACCAGTTCTGCCAATATCAGCAACATTTTTATTACCGATCAAAGTAGTTCCTATTCCATTTTTGACGTAATATTGATCGTAAAAATAGCCGTAATTATTATTAACATTTACTAATTTAGCTGAATAAGACAAAACTTGAGCATTGCTAACCGATTTGCCACCAGTATTGCTAATTGTTGGAGCCGAGACAAAACCACCAAAACTAATTTTACAATTATTAGTAATACAAGTAACCGGAACTTGATTGTTAATTTCACCATTACTAACAACTCCACCACTAATTGCTTGCCACCAAGGATCTTGATCGACAACAGCTGCAAAATCAGCATCTAAAGAAGGACTATTATCATAAGGATTAACTGTAGTATTATTAGTCAAATTAATATCTGTCTGACAAGTAGTATTGTTACTTAATTTCATTTTAACTCCAGCAGTGTTAAGACCAATGTCAGTATTAAAAGCAAAAGTATATGTTTTACCCCAAATTAAATTATTAGTTCCACTAGAATAATTAGGAGAGTTTACTGTCATTGATTTATTGCCACTTACATTTCTAAAAGTTAAATTGGTGAAATTAATATTTCCGACTGTCTTAGAAAAACCGGTAGGAACAGAACATTCAATAGCTTCAGGAGGAGAGATATCACTACCATCATAAACCGTTCCAGAAACAGGCACATTACAATCCCAAAATTTAAGACCTCGAGAGCTATTTGTAGCTTTTTGGCCAGCAGAATCGGTAATAGTAACTACTAATGGATAAGTATTACCATTATTAAAAGCATTACTAAAATCAGCACCAAAAGTAGTCACAGCTCCAATAGCACTTAGTCTAGTAATAGGAGTTCCATTCCAAGATAAAGTAATATTAGTAATATCACCAATTCCATCTGGATCACTAGCAGTTATTTCAAAAGTAACAATACGATTTCCATTAAAACGGCTATCACAAATTTGATTTTTATTACCAGTATCAGGAGAGACAATATTAGAAGTACTGTTTTTTATTACTAAAGCATTAAACACTGGAGGTGAATTTTTACGCGCCCAACAATTAGCTGTGGTTCCATTTAGTCCTCCACAACTGCCTGCAGTTCCAAGACAGTTCCAATTAAAATAACCATCCGTTCCTACTTGATCAATCCAAGAACTAGTTCCACTAGAACATAAAGTTCCAGTAGGTACAACCGACACAGTTGTTCCATTTGGAGGCGAAGCACAAACACCATTTATTCCATTTACTGTTGGTAAATCTTGAGCAGTACAATAAGCACTGGCTCCTGCCGCTCCACCACAACTTCCCGCAGTCCCAAGGCAAGTCCAACGAAAATATCCTCCAGAAGAAGTCACCACAGGATTAGATCCATCAACACATTTATTAGTCGTCGGAGCATTGCATGTTGGTACATTAGCAGCTGTACCACATTGCCCTGCAGTTCCAACACTTACACCACAAGTTTGAGTTGATGGTCCCACACAAGAAGTACCACCACAAGAAGGCGAAGGATTATTGCAACTTCGGCTTTGAACACAACTACTACAAGTCGACCAAGCACTCCAACCACCATTTATTGGAGCAGTACAAGGACAAGGAGACGTTCTTACTCTAACTCCATCTGGATCATATCCACCTGGACACATAGCTTCTGGGGGGTAAAAACTATCATCTGCCCAAGCAAGTTTTATTGCCAATTCTGGATATCCACTCGCCGAACAACAATATCTATAAAGAGTAGAACTAGCTACACCATCACAATTTGAAGATCTTAATCCATAGTCACTACAATTTCCACTATTTAAACCATTACTTGTAAAACATTTGTCACCAATTGAAAGTTGCCTTTCTAACGACTTTGTATAATAATAATCCGATTTCCAACCCACAACTGACTTAACGGCAGCACATATTTGCTCATATTTAGACCAAACGATAAAACCATCATTACAACAAGAATTAGAAGTAGAACTACAAAATCCAATACCACAGTTAGCACCTACAGTATTATTAACTCCTTTATTACATTGTAAAGGAGTTCCGACGCAACCATCAGGGACAATAGGTAAATACAAACCTAAATTAACTTTAATCTCATAATCAGAAGGAGGAGGTTGAGGAGGAACTATAGGATGATTATAAATACAATAATTATCATTACAATCAGAAAGCCAACCGTTCGAACCAGTATCAGTTCCAACAACCATAATTGCTTTAGTTTCAGTTTTATTTATCAAAAAAAACAAAACAAAAACTGTAAATAATAATAAAAAAAATTTTCTTATCATCTCAATTTAAACAATTCAAATAATAAATCATTATTGGGAGTTGAACCTAATTTAGGATCTTTTTTGGTAATATAAAAAACTAAATTATATTCTGGTAAAAGATTTAACGTCTTATTATAAATTTTCTTTATTTGATTTCCTTTCTCTGTTTTTTTAATTATTGATTGATCAAAATTATCTGTAATTTTATTTGAATCTATAAATACATAACGTTCACTTGTTCCATTATTCAAATTGTTAATAGTTAATCCAAAATCTTGGGTATCATTATTTAAACTAGAAAAAATTGTATCTGAATAGGAACCTTCAACAGGGGAAAAAAGTATAGACCCTTGAGGTAGGTTACCAACTGCTATTTTAGTCCCATTAAAATCAACTACCTTAACTTTTTTACAATTTTTTTCTTCAAGAATTAAACAATAACCAGGTTTTGGTTTAAAAACATCATTTAACTTATTAACAAAAGTTTTTTGAAAAAAGATAGTAATAACTATTAAAACCGATAAAAAAAATAAAATAAAAAATAAAAAAAACTTATTCATCAATCAATAATATTACATATACCAAAGGTAATCAACAAGTTACAAAAACATCGACTTAAATAATGATAAAAATTATTTATCAATTAAAAAAACCAGAGAATCATCTGCCATTAAAATATGATCTTTATTAAAAGGAAGAGCACTATCATTAAATTTAAAAAATGCTATAGATGTTGCCATTTCAGCAATTTTAGCCCCAAAAGAAATTCTGCCTTCATCTATTACTGGTGATGTTGAAAAATTAGTAAAATAAAGAAATTGATTATGAATATCTGCAAAATTGAAATGATTAATATTAAAACTATTATTTAAACCGAAAGGTGTTGGAGAAAGACTACCAGTGGTGTTAACTATTTCATTACCTAAAATAGGACAAGAAATAGAGACATTTTCATTAATATCAATTTTTAAAAATATATCTTTAAAAGTCTCTTGACCATTAAAAAAATCAATAATATTAACATCGATTTTTGGTTTATTTGTTTTTAATTCGCTAATATCAGCTGGAATAATAGCCACCCATTTATCAGCCTCATTAGTAATCGAAGCTAATTTATCTCTTAATAATTTCTCAGCAACCACCGGAATTAAAGCCACTCCACCAACTTCTTGGTTTTCAAAAATAACTTCTTTTTTGTATTCACCGGCATATTCACCAGCTTCAATATTATAAGGATTACCGGATTCTGATATATAAACTACTCTTTTAAGATCGTTAATTAATTTAATTTCTTTTTTAAGACCAGCAATTTCTGGAGCCAAAGCCAATTTTTCTTGCAAAGCTAACTCTTCCGGCGACTCTGTTGGAGTTGGAACTTTAGTAGCTTCAGGAGTTGGAGCCTTAGTAATTTCAGGGTTAGAACCAGAAACAGGATTACTAGATTCCAAACCAGAAATAAAGTCGGAACTACTCTTTGAATCTGTAGAAGATTTTTCTCCCGACGGATCCATTGAGGAAGAAGAACTAGTAGGGGTAGACTCTGGCTTATTATTACAACCAGCACTTCCAAGAGTAAGAGCAACAGCTATCGTTGTAGCAGCAATTTTTTCTGAAATACGCATTTTATTTTTAAATTTAAAATATAACCTATAATGTAAGAAGAATTATATAGTTAAAAGTCAAAATTGTCAATAAAACAGGTTAAAGATAAAATTGTACACATTTATTACACACCAAGCATATAAGTTTATTACACATCAGATACACACAATATTAAAATTATTACCTTCCTTGTCAAGGGAAGGTAGGGTGGGTTTGATTTCTAATTTCCAATAATAAACCGCGCCTATCCCAATCCGTCGGGATCAAGAGAGGGGTACAAATGGAGAATCGTTTTAAACACTTGATTAACTAAATTAAATCTATTTGTCTCTTAACTAAACCTTTTAACTCTGAAATCAATTTTGCCTTAGCCCAATCCTTTTGCGAATCAGTTAATACCTCACCTAAACCAGCCAAAACACTTTTTTGATTTATCTTATCCAAAAATTTCAACAAAAATACATAAAATTCTTTTGCTTCTTTTCCAGTTCGATGTTTGATAATTTTATAATTAATCTCTCCAGCATATTGTGAACTCAAAAAATAGTGAATATCAAATAAAACTCATATGACACTGTAGTGTAAATAAATTACACTATCAGGTTACACCAAAAAACCATGTCAAGAAGATGTCCACGGAACAGAATAGTTTAATTTAATCCAATATTTCCGACAAGAGTTTGAAACTATATCCTTTTTCTTCAGCTCCATCAATAACTTCCGCCACAGAACCAGCACTTCCTCCATGAGCCAAAAATATAGCTCCATTTTTTAATCTTATTAAATAATTCTGTGCTAACGTTAAATTATTAGGATTATTTTTTGGCTCCATAGTCCAACAATCTTCTGCACTCCAATAAGCAGTTATTGGATAACCTAATTCTCCTAAAACTTGTTGTAATCTTTCACTTTGATGACCTCCTGGTGCTCTAAAGTAAGGAAAATCTCTTTTCATTCTTTCAAGATATTCTTCACCTAAAACTTCCAAAGCCACCTTTTCCCATCCTAATATTTCTTTTTTTATCTCTGCTTCTGGTAATTTTGATAAATCCATTCTGTGTCCAACTGTATGATTACAAATTTGATGACCATCTTTAACTGCTTGTCTCCAGATATCTGGATTTGCTTTAAGTTCTCCTGATAAAAGAAAAAAAGTTGATTTAATTCCTCTCTGATTACAAATATTTAAAATTTCATGTAAACCTTTACCTGAGTCATCAAAAGTAAAAGCAATTTCTGGTTTATTTGGGTTACCTCTATTAATAATTACACTTGGATTAGCTCTCTTTTCTGGAGTCGGAGTTAGAGGAACTTCAGTTGGACTTGGAGCTGTCGTTGGAGTTGGTTCCAAAGTTGGAGTTGGTGTTGGCTCTAATGTCGGAATTAAAGTTGGTGTTGGTGGTATTTCAGTCGGAGAAGGAACAGAATTAGTTATTGTTGGTTGTTTATTTTTTGCTTCCACATAACCACAACCAGATAATCCAGTCAATATCATTGCAGTCGTTAATCCTCCAGCTACAAATTTTCGTCCTTTTTCTAAATTATTCATTAAAACTTTAAGTTTTATATAATCTGGAGGGGATTATATATTTTTTATCTTCCTTGTCAAGTAAAGTTAGAGTGGTTTCAATTCCTCAAACTTACCTCCAACAAAAATGCTTTACTCGTTCCACTCGATAAAATATTATTTCCAGCACTCAAATTAAAATTAAAACTCACATTAGATAATTGCAAAGAAGGGAGAGTTGAACAACTTACAAAATTACTACAATCAATCTTTAAACCAGGGCTATCTAAAAGATAAACAGTACCTCTAGCCGAAGTTGAAGCAATTTTGTTATTTTCACAAATAATAGTAGTTTTGTTTCCGTCTTGAACATTGGTTATATTAATCGAAGTTCCAACACTTAAAGGACACGAAAAATAATCACCTCCATTTAAATCATTACCGTTAGAATTTGAAATATTTTTTTTCAATTCATTCAAAATCCAACCACCATTTTGGCTTATCTTGTCAATTGCCTTATTTTTATTTTGAGAATTAAAAACTGCCGATATAATTCCACTAACTGAAGCCATTATTAACATAATTGTTCCAACCACAACCAAAATTTCAATCAATGTAAATCCAAAATTTTTATTTTTCATATTCCTCCTTTTGAAAAGAACTTCTCAACCGATAATTTTTGATTATCTCCCCAATTTACCGTAAAAATTATCTTACAATTTAAAGCATTGCAACCACCATCATAATCAATATCATAATTATATTCAGGAAAATTAGGCTCTATCACTCCAACTTCATTAGTTAAACTAGTTGCATTGTCCCAAAAAATTTTTTTATTTTCCTTAATTTCTAAAGTTTTCTTTTCAATCAATAATTGAGACAAATCAATCGCTTTTTGTCTTTCAAGAGAAATTCTTTTAAGCTTAGCTGTGCTCACTATTAAAATTATCACACCAGTTAAAACCAAAACCATAATTCCTACTGAAAAAATCATATCAATAATACTTTGACCCTTATTATTGTTCATAAATTAAACCTGAATTATCAATTATAATTATTTTTGAAATATTATCACTTGAACCATCTCCTTTAACTGTAATTTGAACAATCCCGTCAATAGACCTTCCATCTGTTACAGAAAATTTTATTGGATTACTTATTGTTACTGAAATATTTTTTAAATTAATTTTTTTTGAAAAAAAAGTTTGATCACCAGAAAGGGGAGTATCTCCTCTTTGACTTTTTGCCACCATTGTTCCATTAACAATGGTTACTATCACTCTATCCGTATTAGCTGGCACATCTTCATTAAATTGTTCAGTTATTGCATAATTTCTAGCTAACCTTAAGTTTGCTAATATTTCTTGTCTAGCCGCTTCTACTTTTTGTCCCTCATTAAATTTATTTAAAGACACCGATCCCACTCCAACCACCAACATTCCAATCGTTATTGCCACCAACAATTCAATTAATGTAAAACCAAAATTATTTTTTTTATTTTTCATTTCTAAGGACTTACTACTTTATAATTACAAGTTCCTCCACAACCACTATAAGCAGCTACATTTGTCGATCCCAAATCTTCCATTTTTGCACCCAATTCATAAGTATAACCAGTTCCAGTTTGATCGTATGTATAAGTTCCACTTTTAGGGTCAGTCGGTATTGCTTGAATATATTTTGGAGCTAATTTTGTAGTTAACGTTCCATCTGCAGGATAAGTACTACCCAAATCTTGTCTATAAAGCTCCAAAGCTATTCTAACTTTTTCCAAATCAGCCACTCTTCGTCCATCTCTCGCCTTTTTACTGGTCCCAGTATAACTAACCACTCCAACCACTGTTAAAACTGCAATGATTGTCACCGACACAATCAATTCAATTAATGTAAATCCTTTTTTATTTTTTATTTTGTTTTTCATATTTTTTTAAGCCCTCCTTGTCAAGGGAGGGTGGGGTGGGTTTCTATTATTGTTGGTTTTTCACACAAAAATAATTTTTATTACCAGCTGTCGTAAAATTACAAGCACCAATAGAATTACCATTACTAACATTTTCTATTTTTGAACAAGCACAATAACCTGTTGTTCCAACTCCTGTAGTGGTGTAACTATAGACATATCCATTAGTGGCATCATTTTTTGGATCAACTGGAAACATATTTAAAACCGCCTGACCTCCAGTTGGAATCCAATTGGCAGGAGCAGTTGTTGATGGGTAAACATAAGCTGATTGTGAATAATATTGTTCTGCTGCCACTTGAATTAATTTCATATCTTCAACTCTTCTGGCATCTCTTGCTTTTTTTTGAGCTCCAGAAAAAGCCACCGATGCCAATGCTGTCAAAATTCCAATAATCGAAATACTGACCAATAATTCAAACAATGTAAATCCATTTTTAAGTCCTCTTTTTTCAAAAGAATGTGCCCATAAGGCGGGTGGATTTTGTATTTTTTTTATTTTCATAATTTTATTAATAATTAAGGCAATGTAGTTCCAATAACAGTATTTGGGCTGGCCACCCCGTAACAATAACTTTCACCATCTCTGTCCCAAAATCCAGAACCGTTTCCTTTTTTAACACATTGATTATCTTCTTTATTTTCCAAATCGGCAAAAAGATTGAAAGATTTTTTAGAAACACTAACTTCATAAATGTATTCTGGCCAATCACTTTTTAACTCCATTGGAATCTTTCTCATATAAACTGTTTCTATATTGCTTGGATCAACCAACCCAGTTAATGTATTACCAAAATCTACATCGTCTGGAAAAATACCCTTATCTGAGTAATACATCATCAAAGCTTTAGATAATCCATCTAAGTCGGATTTTCTTTGAGCATCTCTACTTTTAATTTGAGCATTTCTAAAAGAAGAAACCGAAATCATCGTTAATATACCAATAATAGAAATTACCACCAATAATTCAATCAAAGTAAAACCTCCTTTTTCAAGGGAGGTCCTTGAACGAAGTGAAAGGGGTGGATTTGTTCTTTGATTATTTTTTATCATTTTATTTAGTTAGCACAAACAGCAAATAGTTTATCTTTAGTAGCACCAATACCTAAACCACAAATACCAGTGGTGCTTGTAAGAGCTCCACATTTAACTTGTGAACTAATATCTTCATCACCAGCACCCGCTTCTAAATTTACACATAAATTAAAACTATCACCATTATTCGTTTGTGTATAAATATAACCGCTAACATCACTAGCCAAATAACTAGATCCAATATTCAAAGTCAAGGGATAAGATTGTTTATCGTTGTAATACATCCTCAAAGCACTTTTAATTGCATTCAAATCTTGTATCTTTTGTGCATCCCTGGCTCTTTCTCTCATTCCCATAAAATTAGCCACTAACACTGCCGACAAAACGGCAATAATTGAAATTGTCACCAATAATTCAATCAAACTAAACCCTGATTTTGTCTCCCTTTTATCAAAGGGGGAAACGGCAAAGCCGAGAGGGGTTTTATTATTTATTAACATTGATAACATCAGTATAGCAATATTTAACTCCACCACACAATTCTCCGTCTTTTTTACAATCTGGATTACTCTTATCTTCAAACTCGGCAAACATCTTAAATGTCACTCCGTCACTACCAGCCTCATAACAATATTCTTTTTCTCCATATTTTTCTTTTGGAACAGAAGCAGCATAAATATAACCTTTATCTTCAAAACTCTTTCCCCAAAGACTATTAATTAACACATCACTTGGTAATTTACCATAATCTGCCAAATACATATTAATCACCTTGGAAAATTCATTCAAATCCGATCTTCTCTGTAAATCTCTCGATTTTGCCATCGCCAATTGAAATTGTTTACAAGTTATAAAAGATAAAATACCCACTGCAATTATCACTATTAATATTTCTAGACAAGTCTCCCTTGTCAAAGGGAGATTTAGAGGGATTTGCTTTTTCTTCATAAATAATTATAGCTACTATCTTGGACAAAAATAACCAGGAGGAACTTTACATAAAGATCCACAAAAACTGCCAGTGTAATAGCAGTTACCATCACTACCAGAACAAGAGGAAGCTCCATCTACACAATTACCATTAACAAGTTGATCACAAGAGTTAATATTACAACTTGGATCCACAGGTAATTGTTCATACCATAAGATATTAGAACTCGAAACTCCATAATTTACATCTTCTTTTGTTTTTCCCATCAACAAAAAGTCTTCTCTTTCATACCAACCCAAAGGAATATCTTTATCTTTTTCATTTTCTAAATTTGTAATTATTCTAAACCTATTACCATTTTCAGCAAAAGTTAAATAAGGATTACCATTTGGATCACATGGCCAAGAACTCAAATACGGAGAAAAGACATCACTTCCACAATTTGATTTATCCATTAGTTTCTCCACCAAAACACTATCTGGAAAAATACCTTTATCGCTAAAATATTCTTCAAATGCAACCTTAATTCTGTTTATATCTTTTTTTCTCTGAGCATCTCTGCCCCTATTAGTTATTCCAATTGCATTAAAAGTCCCAATCATTATTGTTGCTAAAGTAACAATAATTGCCATCACCACCAATAATTCCACCAAAGTAAAAGCATTTTTTCTTTTCATAATCTTAACTTTATTAATTCTACAATTTTTTCTCCCCACCACCAAGCAATTATTGTTCCCAAAATTAAAAAAGGACCAAAAGGCACTTGGCTTTTCTTCTTGGCTTTTTTAAAAATCATTAAAATTATTCCATAAATTGCCCCAACTATAAAAGCGACATAAAACGCTATTATTATTTTGGGGTATCCCAAAAATAAACCCATAAATAAAGCAAATTTTACATCTCCCATTCCCATACCTTTACCTTTTGTAATTAGATTTAAAATCAATAAAAACCCAGCTGATATTAATACTGATAATAAATAGGGGATTATATTAGATTCATCAAAGATTACTCCAAGAAAAGCAATGATTATTAATATGATTGTCGAAAAATCCGGCAAAATCATGTATTTCCAATCAAACACCGCACTAAACGCCAACAAAACCACAATCAAAAAACCTAAAATTAACTGTACGGGCGTATTGCCATACGCCCCTACAAAATAAAAAACAACAAAAATAACTCCCATCAACAACTCGACAATAGGGTAGGAGATTGGTAATTTTTTATGACAACATTTTGTTTTACCTTTTAAAACCAACCAAGAAATCACCGGCACATTTTCATACCATTTCAATTGTTTTCCGCAATAATCACAAAAACTTCTCTTTTTTTTGTCATTAGAAATTAGAAATTGGGATTTAGTCAAATTGTACCGCAACGCAGTACGATACACCAGCATATTCACAAAACTTCCAAAACAAAGCCCTAAAACAAAAACAATCACATAAAAAATAATATCCATAATCTATTGTACTAATTTCCCCCTTTCGTCAAAGGGGGATAAAGGGGGATTTAAACAAAAAACCCCGCCTAAGCGGGGTTTAAATTTAAATTCTAAATTTTATTAAGGAACACATTTAAATATTCCTGCTTCAGCAGCATCTCCAGATGCAATTGCTGTAGTTGGGTCTGCCCAAGCGTTACTTGTAGTTGATGGGGAAGTACAGCTTCCTGAACCAACAGCAACCCTAGTAGGATTAGCACCACCAATTAAACAAAATAGTTGGTTATTGGTTGGGTTTCTGTTTGATTTTGCTTTTGGGACATAACAAACATAAATGCCACCACCAGAACCTGCTTGTTTATATAACCACAAACCATTTTCATCATTAGTAGCTACTGTTCTAAATTCATCTTTTCCCACAAAAGCTGTCTTAAGTTCATCACTTTTAATTAATTCACCAGGAGTACTACTATTTACAGAACAAGTCGTAGCAACAGAAGCAGAAGTATTATAGTCACCCTCATCACATAAACCAAAACCTTGACTATCTGATCTTAATAAAACAGCGTCTTCGACACTTGGCTTCGTTGGTGATCCATATAATTGCCATGGGTAAGCTTGTGCATTAGCGTAATATCTTTCATAAGAATTCATAACTTCAGCTGCATCATTTTGAACAGTTGAATCTTTTGCTTTGTTTGATTGTTCAATTGGGTTAATAGTAGCCAACACAGCCACTGACAAAATCGAAATCAAGGCGATAACGATTAACAATTCTACTAGGGTAAAACCCTTCAATTTGTTTATCTTATTTTTCATTTTTTAAAATAAATATTTAATTCTATTAATTCATTATTCACCACTAAAAGTGCACTGTCAAGAACTAGCATTACATACTTGAAGTCAAATTATAAATTGGCATCAAAACAGCAATCACCAAAAACCCGACTCCTAAACCCAACATAATCATTATTAAAGGTTCAATTGCCGATGTTAAGGTTTTAACTGATTGTTCTGCTTCGGCCGAAAAATAATCAGAAACTCTTAAAAGAACGCTGTCCAATTTTCCTGTTGCTTCTCCAGTTGCCACCATCTGATTAACAATAACTGGAAATATAGATGTTTCTTCAAAAGAATTGGCAATACTAAATCCTTTTTGAACTCTTTCTGAAATTTTTAAATAAGCTTGTCTAAATGGTTCATTGGCAGCCACACTAGAAACAATCTTCAGTGCATCAACTAAAGAAATTCCCGCCGACAAAAGCATTGACATGGTTCTAATTGTTGTTGCCAAAATTGTTTTTTGAGTAAGAGGACCAATAATTGGAATTTTTAATTTTAAATTATCTTTTTTAAATCTGAAATCAGCGTTTTGATTACCAATTTTTAAAAGTGCAAAAACACCAGCTGCCATTATCGGAATTAAAAACCAAAATTTTGACATAAAACCAGATACTGCCATTAAAGCCTGGGTAGAAGCTGGCATTTTAGCCCCAAAATCAGCATATAATCCCATCAGTTTAGGAATAACCACTACCATCATTATAATTACGACAACAATCATACCAATAATAACTATCACTGGATAAATCATAGCTCCTTTAACTTTACCTGCAAACTCATTTTGTTTTTCCAAATTATCAGCCAATTTTGTCAAAACTTCTTCCAAAACTCCACCTTCTTCACCGGCATCGATTGAAGCAATATAAGCTTCACCAAAATTTTTCTTATATTTTTGCAGACCATCAGATAAAGAATGTCCACCTCTAACAGTTGTTAGTGTATAATCCAAAATTTCAAACATTAAACTGTTTTTATCTGTCTGATCTTTTAAAAGAGATAAAGCATCTGTCAAAGCTAAACCAGAGGTCATCATCGTTGATAATTGCCTTGTAAAATTAGAGACCTGTTTCAAACTAACCCTCGAAAAAAGTTTTTTATACATATCATTAAAAACAGAATTACCCTCCTGGACTATATTAAGTGGGACCAATCCACCGGCTTTAATCGATTCCAAAGCATCTTTTTTATTTTCCGAATCTAAAATTCCCTTTATTGTTTTACCATTCCAATCTTTAGCTTTATAAAAAAATTTTGTCATAATTCTTGACGTCTCAATTTATTTTGCAATTCAACAGGACTTGTCGAATAATTCATTGCCACTTCTTCTGTAACCTTCTTATCTAAAACTAATTTTGCCAAATAGGCATCAAAACTTATCATTCCCACATCTAAACCAGTCTGAATAATATTATCGATCATAAAAGATTTTCCTTCTCTAATAACATTTCTGACTGCCGGAGTAGCAATTAAAATTTC
>JAQVSI010000052.1 GCA_028700625.1 Candidatus Shapirobacteria bacterium | reverse complement strand
TTTGTTGGAGTATGCTTGAAAGATGCTTCCTTCAATCTCTCCTCCAATTTTGCAAACGGGACCAATAGAGGTATTACCGTATATCTTCGCCCCAATCTTAACGAGTGAGTTCTTCCCGAGATATAACGGACCACATAGTACGGCATTATGCATTACTTTCACGCCTTCATCTATTACAATAGGTCCTTCAGATGCATCTAAGACAACGCCTGGATTCAACACTACTCCCTCCGCAATCCACACGTTATAGGGATGCAATACTGTAACGCCAGGTTCTGTCTCAAAGAAATTATCCTGAGTATCGAAATAGTGGTTAAAATCCCAGTTAAGCATACGTCCATTATCCTGTATAATGTCACTTAAGCATTCATACATGGCGGTATCGGATGGAATTGCATTAATCTCCGGTGGTAGAGAACCCAAATTTGTATCGTCCATAAAGTTCATCTCTATATCTGTAAGCTTTGCAGCTTGTATCTCCCCATCTTTAATGAGTACAGAATTATTGGGTATGGAGTTAATTCTATTTATCGATTCATCGTTTAATTTGATGCGTGAGTTAATAAACAGCTTAGTTCCATCTACAGAATGGTTTATCCGCCAATCTGGATGACGCTCTTTATACAGGGATTCTAAAGTAGGACTGATCATTACGGAGCTTATATCGGTTGAGCCAAAAGTGGTTTCCAGCCGCTGGCGAAGTTTTAGTATTCCACATCTCAAATCACCGACACTGCGATTTAATGTTAGTGGGTAAAAGTTCGCACTTTTATGATCGTCAAAGATTATTATTTGCATTGTTACTATTCCTTTTGTAGGGGCGCTTGCCGTGCCACACGAAAATATTGAACTGACCTAAAACCATAGTAAAAACCAGGAAGAAGGTTTGTATCACAAGCCACATCGGATAAAACAGCATCATCTTAGAGGTTATTCCAAATCTAGTTCTGGCATAACTGGCGAGTATATTTTCTATCAGGATGCGAAATGCAAATATTATTAATCCTAGCTTCACATTGAAAAGCATCATAATCAATCCACCCCAATACATAAACGCCATACTAAGCAGAATAAAGAAGAACTCGGGATTAAACTTGAGCTGATACTTCATATTTGAAGCCCAGCGACTGCGTTGATTTACTAGCATTTTCCAAGATTTCACAGGTCTGGTATAGACAAAACTTGCAGGGTTGAAATTGAATACAATTCTATGCCCCTTTTGCCTCATCAATTGCATCAAGTTTACATCATCACCAGAAATCAGGTGCTTAATCTTTTCAAATCCACCCACGTCTTCATAAGCTGATTTCAGATATGCAAGATTTTGCCCGATGCAAGCCCAGCTCTTTCCAAGTGTGTACCCTCCGGCTAAAACCATGTAAGTAAGTGCAAAATCTAAATGTTCATATTTATGAAGAATGCTGGCTTTCTTCCAATTGGGAATTAATGTTCGAGAATAACCGGCTACCATGGACACATTGTCCGCAAAGTGCGATATCATTGAACTAATCCATGTTTGGGGAAGGATACAATCTGCATCGGTTGTAAGAATAACATCACCTTTGGCTAGTGTAATGGCGATTTCAAGTGCATGTTTTTTGGGTGAGATAACAGAATCTCTGCCCAATACTTTAATATAATTCAGATTCATACCAGCATCGATATAGCGTTTTGCTACGAGCTCGGTATCGTCTTCCGAATCGTCATCAGCAAGAATAACTTCAAATAAGTCTTTATGGTAGTCTTGATTTTGAATACATAAAAGCAAAGCCTGTAAATTTGCTGCTTCATTGCGCGCAACAATAATAACGCTCACTCTTTGCTTTTTAAAGCTCAATTCAGGTTTCATGTTCCGATATCCGAACCAAAAACGGATGCAGAATAATATGTAAGTAACAAACCCGGAAGATATTAACACACAAAGGGCGTAGAAAAGAATGCTATTCATATTCAATCAACTTACCTTGTCTCAAGTTCATCTCGATATCCCCAACGAGTGGGGTAGAAGTTGAAACGTAAAGTATCAGCAACAGTAGGGGGAACATTGTTTTCGATAAAATATTCTTCAATACCGGTGGAGGAGGCAAAACCTGAAGTGGGATTGATGGTTTGCTTTACTATACCAGAAGGCATGGTGAAACAATATCGGGGGTCATCAACTCGTGGTGTTCTACCTTTGTTTTGGTTACGAATTGCCTTTGTCATAATTCTTCCCCAAATTGGGGCGCAAACGGCACTTGCTGAGATTGTGGCATTATTGTCAAACCCGTTCCATATACCAAGAGTAAACTTTTTGTTAAAGCCTATGAACCACGCATCCCGATGGTCGCTTGAGGTTCCTGTTTTGCCTGCTGCTTGGTACATGTAATTGTTTCTGGCAGCTCCACCAGTTCCAGATGAAACTACAGATTGAAGCATCGATGTCATAATATATGCAACCTCAGGAGTACATACTTTAATTTTGGGGCTTGAATTCCTTTCCAGAACTTTTCCCTTCATATCCTCAACTCTATTCACAAATATAGGTTCTGTTCTGTATCCACCATTAGGGAAAGCAGTATATGCAGAAATCAGGTTAATAGGTGTTACTTCATAAGCTCCTAATGCAGCCGAATAGTCTTGAGCCTTGGCATTTATACCAAACCTTCGAAACGCATCATTAAGCGTATCGAGTCCTATATCCATTACCGTCTTAACTGCCCAGATATTGTAAG
>JAQVSI010000051.1 GCA_028700625.1 Candidatus Shapirobacteria bacterium | reverse complement strand
AAGCGTTTCAATTAAGTTGTCGTAACGACCACCACCGCCGATAGATCCTATTTTTGGTTCTTCTACGGAAGTTTCAAAGATTGTACCAGTATAGTAATCACAACCTCTGACAAGAGTAGAATCAAATACATAGAAATTTTCTGGGATACCATAGTTTTTGATGGCAGCAAAAACGGCTTGTAGATTTTCGTCTGGTTTTGCCTCTTTGATATATTTAAATAAAGAATTAATTTGAACTTGAGTAAAATCTTTATTAATGAGTTCTTTTTGTACTCCATCTTTGCCTATCTTTTGGAATTTATCGAGACTTTGAAGAGCCGAATTTTGATTATTAGTAATGCCACTTTTAACTAGAAGATCTGATAAGACAGAACGACTATTAATTCGAATAATGAACTTTTTAAAATTTAATTTTTGGGTGGCAGTGTAAATAATAGAAATTATTTCAGCGTCAGTAATAGGAGAATTGCTGCCAAAAATATCAATATCACATTGATAGAATTCGCGATAACGACCTTTTTGAGTGTTGTCGGCGCGCCAGACCGGTTGAATTTGATAACGCTTGAAAGGCATGGAAATCTGAGGACCGTAGATAGCTAAAACTTTGGCTGTGGGAACAGTTAAGTCGTAGCGTAAGCCAATTTCACGATCACCATTATCTTTGAAGAAATAACCTAATTTTTCGTCTGTTTCATCGTTATATTTACCTTTTAAGACTGAAGAATATTCGAGAGCCGGAGTTTCGAGAGGTTCAAAACCGTAGCTTTCAAAAACTGAAATTAGTAAATTTTTAACATAGTTACGAACGGCCATGGTCTCGGGCAAAAAATCCCGAAAACCTTTTAATGTTTGGACTTTATTGTTATTCATAGATTGATTTTAACATTTAATATGTTTAGCTCTTGTAGAGACGTGATTAATCACGTCTCTACAATTATTTATAGATTTTGAATAATATTGAAAAGAATTGCTGGTAGTTTTTCTAATTTTTCAATTTCAATATATTCATTGGAGGCGTGTGCTGTTTGCTGCGTACCAGCTCCAATTGTTAAACAGAGTGGCTGATTAAATAATTGCCAAAGCATTTGAATGTCTATGTAGCCTGAAGTACTGATATTTTTAAAATTTAAACCGAGTTTTGTTAATTTTGATTTGGGAGTAAGCCAAGAAGAAAAATTAAATTTAACTTTTGGATTAATCAACTTACCACCTAATCCAATCACGAATTTATTTAACTCTTCAAGAATAGATTTGGCATTAACTTGTGAGACTGAAGGACGAATGTCTAAAATAAATTGACATTTATCGGGGACAACATTGGGAGCACTGCCACGACCTTCAATAGATGCCAGATTGAGGGAGGTGCTTCCAAGCTCGGGATCGACAAATTGAGACAGATATTTTTTTAACTTATTGATAGCTTTAGTGGTGACTTCAATAGCGTTAACACCATTTTGGGGAGTAGCTGCATGACAACTAATACCCTTAATAGTGGCTGAAATTTCAATGAGTCCTCGGCAACCATTGGCAATTTCAAGCTCAGAACCGTCTAGAGAAATAATTGACTTTGGTTTAATTTTAGCGCCGTAATCGGCCATAAATTTTTTAATACCAGCGAAGTTATATTCTTCGTCAATATAAAAGAGGAAAGCGGTATTATTTGGTTGATTTTTGTCAGTGGCAGCGAGCATCATGGCGGCAATTCCACTTTTCATATCGGTGGTGCCACGACCATATAATTTACCGTTTTTGACGGTAGGAATTATTGGGTCTGTTTTCCAATTGTTATTAATGCCGACAGTATCGATGTGACCTATGATCAGAGTCTCAATATTCTGGCTATTTCTAGCCAGGATATTAAAACGACTATCGATAACCATTTCTTTTTTAAGTAAAAGCTCCGAGTTATTTTTTAGATACTCAAAAATGAATTCACCAATTTTTGACTCGTTAGTTTGCTCATCAACCCAGGAGGGGATGGAGACTAATTTTTTGGTTAGTTCTAATATTTTATTCATGTTTTTTATTTTTAATTAATATTTGGGGATTCATTAGAGTTAGATTGATTCGTATAATGTTGCTTGAATCAAAAAAATCCCCGATTTACGGGGATTTTGTGGTTTATATAGATTGCTTCGCTTAAGCTCGCAATGACGTATTGGCCAAGATAACACCCCGCCGGTTTCTAGCCACGGTATGGGGGTGATGAATTAGATTAAATTTTAAGAAAACCATATTTATTGATATGGGTCGACTTCACTAAAGTTTCGTCGGACCAAGGGTGAGATACCGGACTTGAACCGGCAACCTTCTGCTCCACAGGCAGACGCTCTAACCAATTGAGCTAATCCCACCATGTAAAAAAAGACCCGCTCTTGGCGGGTGCTTGTGGATGATACAGCAATTACCGCCAATTAAATGGTGGTATGGTGATGTTTTGAAATCACAATTGCTAATATCATTGGGTGTATTTTAACAATAAAGATTAATTACTGCAAATGATGGGTTTTGGCTATTGTAAAATAAATTATGAATAGAAATAAATGGAATAATACTGGGTGGAGTGATAATGAGCCGACAGAAGAAATTGTTAATAGCTTTAAAAAGGGGATTATTAAGACCGGTGATCGACTTTTGGATATTGGTTGTGGTTTTGGGAGAAATTCAAATTGGCTTGCAAGTAAGGGAGTTATAGTAACGGCAATAAATATAAATAAAAACGAAATCGATGAGGCAATGACTAGAGCGGTAAAATTAGGTGTTTATGTCAATTATTTTCTGGCCGAAGCAACTAATTTACCTTTAGAAAAAAATGATTTTGATGTAG
>JAQVSI010000005.1 GCA_028700625.1 Candidatus Shapirobacteria bacterium | reverse complement strand
TCTATTGTTGCCATTTAGTTCTGTTTACTTGTTTTAATAAATTTAATCTTTTTTTGATGGTGTTTATAGTATAAAGGTAGAGAGTTATTATGCAAGCTAAGGGGTGAAAAAACCAAGCAATATCTGGTTTATGAAAAAAACCGCGAAAAGTATCAAAAAGCATTGGGAAAATTAAGACAGTGTAAAAAATAAATTTTAAAACACCAGATTTGTTGGTTTGATCCCAATTAAATTGACGAAGGTTCTGGTAATAAAAATAGTCGGTAATACGACGATTTTGTTTTCGAATAAATTTTTTGATCGAAGATTCACAAAAAGTATGAATAATCCCCTGTTTAACTTTGACAAAAAAAGCTGGTTTTTTATTTTTAGCCAAATAACTAGCAAGGATATCAATATCAAAAAGATAGTCTGAATTTAAATTGTTTTTTAAAAAATCACTTCTAAAAATAGTACCATTGGCACCAATGGTAGGTATCTCATTATTTGGTTTGAGTTTGATTTTTATATATTGACCATTATCAACTTGATCTATCTTTAGGCCTGTCCATTTGAAATTGATGTAATTTCGACGATCGTAGACTCCAGAAATAAAAGCATAAGGATCGTTGACTCCAGTTAAGGCTGAATATCTTTCAATAAAGCCGGCTTTGGGACGATAGGTGAAGAATAAAGGTTCTGTTCCAATTAATTTTTTATCTTTTTCTAAAATGTTTAGGTTTATTTTGAGCCAGTTTTTAGTAGGAAGAATATTGTCTGAATCAATTAGAGCAATATATTTACCAATAGCTTTTCTAACACCAACAGCCTTGCCAGCTTCAGCAGTTTTCAGGGGGTTTTTAATAATTTTGGCATTATATTTTTTTGCAATTTTAAGAGTATCGTCGGTTGAACCACCGTCGGCAATAATTATTTCGTATTCTTTTGGAGAGATAGATTGTTTTTTAATTGATTTAAGACAAGTCTCTAAAACAGAAGAAGCATTTAGAGTGGGAATAACAAAAGAAATTTTAATCATAATTATTTATATAACACTATTTCCCAAAAATTTGATAACTTCCTTAAAAATTTAGGTACTTTTTTTAGATAAAAATTTATATTAGCTCCGTGAATTCCAAAAACTAAAGGAGTAATTTTATATTTTTTAAAATTTGATTTATAAATTAGAGAAATCAAGTCGGATTCGGTATATTCGCGAATGTGTTCCCAATAAGGAAATTTTCTTTTACCAGTAAAAACTTCAATTATTTTTCTGGTTAATCTTTCTCTGTTTGGAGTGTTTATAATGGCACAACTATTTGGTTTTAATACAGAATAAAGTTCATTTAAAGCCTTAACATCGTCAGGAATGTGTTCTATTACATGGCTACTGATGGCTAAATCAATACTGTTTGGTTTTAGTATTTTACTTAATTTTTGCCAATCTCCTAATAAGTATTCAATATTTTTACTATTTTTAAGAAGACGTTTTTTGTTGTATTCAATCCCAATAATTTTTTTACAAAATGGAATTAAATCATTAGTTCTTTTTTGTGTCGATGCTCCAATTTCTAGGACAATAAAATTTGGCTTAACTATTTTTTTGTAGGTGCTTAATAAATGATTCCAATCGTAATTCTTCATCTTTATTGAAAATCTTTTAATTTTTGAATATATTTAATAGCATAATTGGAGAGATGTTTGATGTCGGAAAATGAACGAATGGAAATAATTTTTTGAAAAATAAATTTGGGAGAAAGAATACCTTTAAATAAATTTTGAACTAATTCAATTTGTTCAGCAGATGAAATTGGAGATTTAATGATTGGTTGACGCATATCAAAATCATCCCAATTTGTGGTTAAAAGTAGATTTTTTTCTTTACAATATTTAAAAAGTGGAGTGCCAGGATAAGGAATAAGAATGGTGGCTTGAAGACTGTCGGCAAGACCTTCTTTAAAGATTTTTCTAGCTAAATTGAGGGTTTTATTGGCATCAGATTTGGTTTCGTTTGGATAACCAATCATGACAGTAACATGTGGTTCAATTTTGGCAATTTTGGCAATTTTGAGAGTTTCTATGGCAAAATTAGTCTTTTCGTTTTTATTGACAAAATCTAAAGTTTTTTGATTGGCTGATTCTAGACCGTACAAAACAAAACGAAAACCAGCTTGATGCATTAGTTGATACTCAGCTAAAGAAAGAGCTCCAAAACGCATATTACAGCCTATTTTTACCTTTTTACTTAATCCTCTTTTTATTAATTCATTGCATAATTCTTTTAGCCAAGGGCCAATTGGAAGAGTGCCTGAATCATCAAAAATCTCTTTGATACCAAAATTGTAAACTAAGTTTTCTATTTCATTTATAGTATGTTTAACAGAGAAATGACGGAAATTTTTTCCTGGAAAAAGCGTGCACCAAGAGCAGAATTTGCAACGTCCCCACCAACAATCACGACCGGACATTATATAAGAACCAGGTTTGTATTTATAATTAGTATTGTTGTAGGCGTAGAGTTGCCATTGGGTTAATTTTCTGTCGATGATTGGCAAGGAATTTAAATCATATTTTTTTTGGCTTTTAAAAATTTTATCTTTTGGAGCTTCTTTGTTGTTGATTAGAGTAATTAGTTCATCTAATAAAAAATCATAATCTCCACCAATTAAAATGTAGTCAACTTTACAATTTTTAATTGATTCTTTTGGAAGAGCAGTGACATGGTCGCCCATGAGAATAATTTTTAATTTCCAATTTTTGAACTTTAAACTTTCTTTTTTTAATTCATTGATTATTTTCCAATGTCGTTTGATTACTGGGGTTTTGGTTTCAATAACAACAATGTCTGGTTTATTTTTTAAAATTCGTTTAAACCAATCTTTGTAAGTCAGTTTCTCGGCAATAGCATCATCCCAAAATATTTTTAGACCTTTAGTTTTTAAAAAAGTGGCCGCATAGGCTGGAATAATTGGATAAATGACATTGCCAGTGTTTGTCCATTGAAATTGACGGTTTTGAGACAAAAAAGCGGAACCTTTTTCAGACTCTAGGGGTGGATATGAAATAGAAACAGATTTAACCGCCAATATATTTTCCGGTTTTTTTGTCGAAAGCATGGGCTTTAAATTTGACTTCTTTTTTTGATAAACCATGTAGAAATAGTATACCGTAGTAAAAATGAGTAAGAGGTATGGTGATTGTAGCTAATAAAGAAATTATTAAATTTTTACCATCAAAAATAAATTTAATAAATGTTGTTATTAATATAGATATGTATATATATAATGGAAAATTTAATAAAAATTGATGTAAAAATATTTTATTTATCAAAAATAAAATCATGTAAAAAGAAAAAAGAGTGGGAATAAAATAGCCAATTTTAAAACTGGTTTCAGGAAACTTTTTAACAAAGAAACCTCTTTGAATGGCATAACGAGTGATTTGTTGAAGATGAGGAATAATAACTGATCTTCTATGGTGATAGACGACAAGAGACGGATGGTAAAAAATTTTTTTATTAAGTTTTTTAACTAAATTTAAACAAAGAACAGTGTCTTCACCTGGCCAAAAAGAAGTATTGAAACCACCCACTGAATCAAAATCTTCTTTTTTGACGATTAAATTAACACTTGGGTAATCATCAACAAAACGAGCAGGTTGAATACTATTTCGATAAAGACCAGCACCACCACTGCCTAACCAGCTTGACCAAACCAAACCAGAGGCTTGTTTGAATAAATCATCTTTTGGAGGAGTAAGACAAGGGCCACAAAAAGCAGCAAATTTTGAATTTTTATTAACTAAATTAAAAGCATTTTTAAAATAGTTTTTATTAGGATAAGAATCGTCGTCGAAAAAAACCAGATAGTCACCTTTTGCATTTTTTGCACCTAAGTTTCTTTTTTCCGAAGGATTTGCCGAATCTGAAACTTCATCGGTAATAACTAAAATTTCAAAATTATCAACTGATTGTTTTTTCAGTTTAATTAAAGTTTCTTCAAGATAAGGATTGCTTTTTCGAACTGGAATAATAATTGAAAAAATTGGTGTTTTCATTACTATTTTCCAGTGTTAATTCTCATTTCTAATTCTGGATTGTAAATCCATTTTCTTTTATTTTTATCGTCGTAATAGTTTAAAATTCTTAATCGGTAGAAAACAGCCATGGCATCTATAAAACAACTGTAAATTGTTTTAAGACCAGTAGCGTGAGTTAGACTATCAAAGGCATAATTTAATTTTATTGGAGATTCATAAATTCTAGTAAAACCTAATCTGTTGGCGACTGATAAAATTTCTAGATCAAAGGCATAGTTTTTAACTAAAAGACGAGGAAGAACTTTAATTAAAACTTCTCTTTTAAATATCTTTAAACCAGCTTGGGTATCGTGAACATTAATTCCTAATAAAAATCTAGCGATTAGAAAAGCCCCTAGACTGATTATTTTTCGATCAACTGGATAATTGACCTTTGAAGCTGGATGACGTTTTGAGGCAACAATAATGTCTGCGTCGTACCATTCCATATGCTCTAGAATGAGAGAAATTCCGTTTGGGTCTATTTCCATACCTGAATCTATAAAAGCGATATAATCCCCTTTTGTTTTAGCCATACCATAGCGAATAGCGTAACCTTTACCATGATTGTTTTTGTAACCGAAAACCTTTAAATTTTTGAGTTTTAATTTTTTGATTTCTTTTAAAGAATTATCGATAGTGGTACCATCAACAATAGCTATAATTTCATAGTTATAACGAATTTGTTGAAGAGTTTTGTCAATAAGTTTAAGATCTTTTTTAATAGTCTTTTCTTGTTTGTAAACAGGAATTATGACTGATAAAAAATGATTACTATTTTTCATTTGATAAGGTCAAATTATAAAGAGCAAGGGTTTGAATGGCAGTGTTTTTCCAATCAAAACTTTTGGCGCGGATTAGACCAAGATTAATATATTTTTGTCGTAATTCTTTATTAATCCAAAACTGTTCTAATTTTTTTTCTAAATCTTTTTGGGAGTGAGGATTAAATTTAAGACCATTAGATTCCATTATTTCATCTAAACAAGAATCTTGACTGTAAACGACTGGACAACCAGAGGACATAGCTTGAACAAGAGGAAGACCAAAGCCTTCAGCAAAAGAAGGTTGGCAATAGAGCGTAGCTAAATTAAAAATTATTGGTAAATCTTCATCTGGAACAAAACCAGTTAAAATCAAATTTGGTGATTTTTGAGATTGAAGCCAAAGAAGATCTTGAGTCCAAGGATGATTGGGAACATCTTTTTTAGTGGCTGAAGAGCCGACAATGACTAAAGGGTATTTTAATTTTAAACAAGCGTTAACTAGAGTTGGAATATTTTTATTCCAATTAATATCACCGACAAATAGAACAAATTTATTGGGTAATTTATATTTTTTTTGGATTTCTTTTAGTTTTTTTGAATCAGTCAAAACTTTAAAACTGGAATCAGCGGCTAGGTGGGTGGCAAAAATATTCTGTAGAGGATACCCGGTAATTTTATTGATAATATTTTTGGAGTAATTGGAAACGGTTAAAATTTTATCAACTTTTAATAGTCTATGTTTTTGAATAAACCATTTTATTTCACCTTTAATGCCGACTGGGAAATATTTTTTAAATTGTCGAGGAATGAGGTCGTGAACTGTAACAATGGTCGGAATATTGGTTTTTTTAGGTAAAGTTAGTTTAAAAGGATCGAAATAAGGATAGTGGATCAAATTATAGATCTCAGATTTCAGATGGCAGATGTCAGTTATTAGGTCTATTTGATAATTTTTATAAAGAGGATTGGTTTTGATTTCAGTTTGGAGAGCGGAAACTAAATTTGAAGTGTAATAACCAACTCCACGAAGAGCATTACCATCTTGAGTAGGAGAAACATCGATAGCTATTTTTATTTTTTTGGCCATTATTTTTTGTCCCAATCTTTTGATAAATCAATTTTGCGATTGGTTTTTTGAAGTTCCCAATATTTGGTATAAGCAATTGGAAATCTGAGGGCAGAATAGAAAGCAAAAACAAAACCAGGAAATCCATCATAAAAACCTTTATGTCTAAAGAAAGCCATTAAAAACCACCAAGTAGGCTTAAAAAAGTAATAGTTTAAAAAACTAAAACCACTTATAGGGATATTTTTATCTTGAAACTCTCTAGCATAAGAAGTGGTGTAGCGATTATGTCTTAAAAGATAGCGAGAAAAAGAGACATCAGCATAATGCTCAAGATCGTTTTTTAGATGACCAGATTCCCCTTCTATCTTTGGTTGTTCATGAACATCAAGACAAGGAAGTCGACCTTTGCCGTTTTTAAACAATCTTGGGGTAGCGTCTGGATATTGACCACCTTTTTTAAGAAAGGTTCCTAAAAAGTAATTTTTTCGATTGATCCAAAAACCATTTTCTTTTATATTTTTAGGATCTTTAGACAAAATATTTTCAATTTCTTTTTTAAGCTCAACAGAAACTATTTCGTCGGCGTCTAATTGAAGTATCCAATCGCCAGTACAAGCATCAATGGCCATATTTTTATTGATATGAAAAACTTCTTTATTTGTGGTTTTGATTATTTTTACATTTTTGAATTTTGAAGCAATTTCAACGGTCTTATCTTGAGAGCTGCCATCGGCAATAACTATTTCATCAACCCAATCAAAAACAGCTTTTAGGCATTTTTCAATATTGTTTTCTTCATTATAAGTAGCGATAGCAACAGATATTTTTCTTTTTTGGTTTTTCATAACTTTGAGTAAATTTTAAACCCTGGTTGACCATTTGGGAAATTAATAATTTTTGCAGGTTCAATTGGAACATTTTCATCACTAGTTACAACCAATGAATTTGAGGGAATTTTATCCCATTCAATCTTTTGAAAATTGTATTTGTCAAAGTTTAAAACAGTAGAAAAACCAAAATTATCTGGTGGAGTTAATTTTATTTCTTTTTGAATAAGTTGTGGTGAATATTTAGAATAAAAAAGAAAAAGAATGTAGGGTTGATCGTACTTGTTAGTAACATAAACTTGATTATATTTACTTTTTTCTTGTTCTAAATATGGAACCAATTTATCAAAACCATATTGCCAAGCAAAAGGATATCTTTTAGCATAATGAATAAAATAAGAATCTAAATAATAAGCAATAAAATAAACATAGATAATTATGAATATAATGGAAATTAACTTTAATAATTTCTTATTTTTTATTAAACTAAAGAAAAAATAAATACCATTGGCAATTAAAATAGAAATTGGAATAACCATTAAAAGAGCTCTTAGGGCTGAGGGAGCTTGGAAGGTTAATGAAGAAGCGATAGGAGCTATCAGTAAAAAAGCAATAAAAAAGATCTTGGATCGTCGATTGTAGATCGTCGATTTTAATAAAAAGATTAGACCGAGAATTAAGAATGGAAGTTCTATTAGGTGGATTTGACCCATTTCAGGAACTTTTGAACGAGGAACTTCATCACCATTGATACTTAAAAAATTTAAATCAAAATGAGAGGTATATTTTTGTCCCCAAGAAATTAAATAAAGAAGTCTTTTGTTGTGCATTATTCTGTTTATCAATTTAGTGTTACCGTGTTGATTGATAAGTTCATTTGCTCGCCAAATTGGACCCTGATCGGCAGTTAAACCAACCCCGCCAAGACGTTGGGTTCCACCATTGTTTAAAAATGAAAACACTACTGGTAGTGCCAAAATGATACCAAAAACGATAGGAATTAATATTTGAGGTAGTTTTTTAACTAAATTTTTAAAATAAAGAATAATTAAAGTTAAGGCTAAAACAGGGGCAATTAATCTGGCTGAATGATAGATATACAAAGATAGAATATAAAAAACAACAAAAAGACTAAAATTTAAGATAAATTTTTCTTTAATTGATTTGAAGAAAAAATAGGTGCCGATGACAACGAAAGAAAGAGCGGCTGAAGATTCCCAGGCACCACGACTAAAGTGAATATGCCAAGGAGAAAAAGTTAAAACTAGGGCACTTAAAAGGGCTAGTTTGTTTGATTTTGAAAGAAGTAATACTAATTTATATAAAAATAAAATGGTTAAAAGAGAAAGAATTAAATTTGGAAGACGAACAGCAAAAGTATTAAGACCTAAAATTTTTATAAAAGGCATGGCCAGATATACATAACCACCTGGTTTAAAATCACCAAAAGATTTGAAATGAAGAGGCCAAGAAATACCATGTTCGTCTTTGCCAGTCTGGAGAAGAGAATAAACATTATATCCTAGAGCGGCTTCATCTGGATTTAAAGCAGGAGTATTGTCTAAATTAATAAACCTAATTAAAAAGGCAATAATAAGAATTATTATTAATGGTATTTTATTGATTTTGGTAGGCATAGAAAGTGGAAATATTATTGATAGGACTTAGTGGTAAAAAATCTTTAAAATAATCCGATTTATCGATTGATTGACGATAAATTTCATTATAATTAAAAATAGCCAGAGATGATGGTTGGCTTTTAATTACATTATAATCTGGCGTAGTAAATTTAATATTATCGATTTGTTCAACTTTTCCAGTGTCACCTGATGAATTTTCTACTAATTTGGCTTGTTGTTGATAAAGTTGTGGTGGATATTTGGAATAAAAAAGGTAAAAAATATAAGCTTGGCCGTAATAATCACTTATGGTTATATTTTTATATTTGCTTTGATTTTTGACTATATAATCCATTGATTGTTGATAGCCATAGAGAAATTCGTCTGGATTTTTTTTGATCATATGATTTAAATAAAGATCAGAATAATAAAAGAAAGAAACTAAATAAGCACCAATAATTAGACTATAAACAAAGATGTTTTTATATTTATTTACAACAACATAGATGCCAACAGAAATAAAATATATTAAAGGAATAGAAAAAGACATGGATCTTAATGATTGAACAATATCTCTAGTAAGAGCGGAAGGAAGTGGAGCAACAATAAGCCAGAGGAAAAAGAAAATACCTAATTTATCAATTTTTTGTCGACTTAAGGCAAAAAAGATGCCAATAATTAAAAAAATAAGACTTGGATAAAGAATAACTCCGACATAAGGAGCTGAATGACGTGGACTTTGCCAATCACCTTCAAAAGCTAAAAATCTTGGTGAAAAATGATTGAAATAACGAAGTAAAAAGTTACGTCCAAAAAAAACAAATTGATTATGAAAAAGATCATAATCTAATTGATTACTCTCATTTTTAATGATAATTGATTCTTGAGTCGGTCTAGGATAAGAAAAAAGACTAACAACCTTTAAACGATTAGCATTGCTGGAAAAAAACAGACCATAGAGTATTGGTAGAGAAAAAAGAAAAAGAGGAAAAACAAAATTTAAAAATAAATTTTTAATATTTTTTAGATTGACAATACTTAAGTTTGTTAAAAACAAAATAACAATTAGAAAAAGACTAATCATTTTACCGGCTTGATAGGTGAAAAGAGTTAATCCAAAAGTGATAGCTGAAAATAATAAATATTTGTTTGATTTTTTGTTGATGTATTTAAAGAAAAGAAAAGCGGCTAAAACTAATTCAAAAGTTAGAACATTACTTTCCCAAGCACCACGAGAAAAATGAATTGAATAAGGATTGAAAACAGTAATAATAGCAGCAATAATGGCAGTTTTGTGAGCTTTTGGATTTATTTCTTTAATTAAAAAATAAATCAAAATTGGCAATAATGACCCCAATAAAACAGATGGTAATCTGGTGGCAGTGGCATTTAATCCAAAGATTTTAATAAATGGAGCCGCTAAATAAATATAAAATCCTGGTTTGTAATCTCCAAAAGACTTAAAAATAATTGGTAAGGTTTTGCCATATTCATCTTTGCCTGTTTCAATAAGAGAATAAGCGTTGTAGCCAATAGCGGCTTCGTCCCAAAGCAAAGTGGGGTATTTCCCTACTTTATAAAATCTTAAGAAAAACGAAATAAAAAAAATAATAATTAAAAACAATTTATTACTTTTGGTCATAAGTGTTTAAAATATCAAAGGCTGGTGACTTATCGAGAAAATAAATAGTTTTAATTAAATTAGTATTTTCTTTATTATAGTTGCCAGGAGAAGTGATTAAAAGGGTTTTTGAGGTGATATTGTTAGTTTCTTTTTTAATATCCCAGTCATTAACAAATTTGAATTTATCAAAAGCATTAACCCAATACCAATCGGCATGAAAATCCCAATTTAAACTAGGATCATTTTGATAAGATTTTGGATTCCAAGGCCAATAAAATAAAACGAATTCATGAGCTTCACCATATTTTTTGGTGAAAATAATTTGATCATAATTATCATAATTATTTTTTATATAAGTTATAACTTCTTTATATCCATATTGCCAAGAAGAGGAATAATTTTTTGAGTAATCACTAAAATAATTTTTAAAATAAATAAAAGATTGAAAAAATAAAATTAATAAAAATAAAAAAATGAATAAAGATTTTGTCTTTTTATTTTTAAAGAAATCAATTGTTTTAAAAAAACCATAAGTTATAAAAATTTGAGGTAAAGGTAAGATAGTCATGGCCCTGATGATTGGAAAATCGCCAATGGTTATAACTGCAGGAATTAGACCAATTAGGAACCAAAAAATTATGAAAATAGGGAGTTTTTCTTTTTTAAAAAATTTTAAAATTAAAATTATCAAACCAATATAAAAGAAAGGGAGGCAAACAGAGTAAAGGACTCCAGTTTGAGGAATGTTAAATTGGAAGTTTTGAGTGCTGTCAAAAAATAAAATTCGTGGATTTATAAAACCAAGATAATTTTTTGCGACAATTTCGGTAAAAACAGTGATCTTGTTGTATTTTAATTTGGCAATTAATGAATTACCTTGATAATTATTTCTATCGGTTTCTATTTGATTGATAGTGGCTGGATTTATGGCAAAAACCCAACGACTGCGGGCTTGAGCATCTTTATTAAAGATATTGATTGCCTGAGGAATCATTAAAACAAAAATTAAAACTAAACTAACTAGAAACACTTTTATTTTTTTTGCAGAATTTTCTTTTATTTCTTTAAAGAAAATAAAAGCATAGGCAAAAAATAATATTGGAACAACTATTTTAGCGTTGTGATAGGCATAAGTTGAAAGTGACGTAAAAAAGATTCCTAATAATAGAAAGTTTATTTTTTTTGTAGCTTTGATTAAAAATAAGATTCCAAGAGAAAGAAAAAATTGAGCAACTGTCGATTGAAAAACAGCTCTTGAAGTGAAAAATGTCCAAGGAGAAAGGGCGACTAATAACATTAACAGATAAGATTTTTTTTCATCTTTAAATAGTTCTTTACCTAGAAAATAGGAAACGATAACTAAACCAAAGCCGCAAAGAGCAGAAACAATTCTGGTTGTCCATTCATTTAAACCAAATAAATAGATAAAAGGCATGGAAAGATACATGTTAAGAGTGGTTGGATAATCTCCATAGGCCCTAAAATTAAAAATAGGCCACGATTTTGACCATTGATCTTGGCCGGTTTTAATTAGACTGTAAGCATTGTAACCATGGCTAACTTCATCCCAATTAAGACCGACTGGAAATTTGTTTAATTGCCAAAATCTGAGAAAAAAAGCAATTAAGGTAATTAAAATAAATAAAATATATTTTTTATTTTTCATTTTTAAATTTCAATCTGATGCTTACAATTATAGCTAAAGCTAAGCTAATAATACTAATTAGATTACTTATGGTTCTTATTGGAGTGTTGGTTAATTTCAATAAAACAGAATGGTTTCCGGGGACGACATCAAATTCGATTAGGCCCAAGTCTTTACTAATTTCAAAATCTGTAATTTTATCATCGACAAAGAGTTTCCAATTTGGAAAATAAACCAAAGGAACTGTTATTTTACTGTTTGAATTAGCAATGAAATCAAAACTAATTTTGTTACTTTTTTTAATATAATTTTTAATAACAACATCATTAGAAACGGTGAGTTCGGTTGGAGCAAAAGTGGTAGGAAATGATTGACCATATTTTGGCCAGTAATCTTTTAGTCCAGCTCCACTTTGTTTAACTATTTCAGTTGAAGAAAGTTTTTGAACATCGGTTAAATTTGAAAACCAGATGTCTTCTTTAAAATAGGAAAAATTTAAAATAATGGTAAGGAGTGAAATAACTACAACAATTAATATTTGATATTTTTTATTAATAAATGAAATTAACGAACCAGCAATAAAGGACGAAGTAAAAATGGAAATTGAAAGAAAACGCCAAGGAAATTGATAGAAAGACATAAAAGGAAAAAGTTTCCAAATGAAAGTTGATTTGTTGTGAGTTAGAAAGATTGAAAATAGAAAAAAGAAAAAGAATAGTAATATTAAACCCACCTGTCCTGATAAATCAGGACATCCTCCCTTGACAAGGAGGACCTTCTTTTTCAATATTTTTTTGAAAAATAAAAATAAAACTGTTATTAATGGTATTAACCATTGAACAAGACCAATAGAGAATGCCATGTCGTCGATTGGGCCCCAAAGAGAAGCTCCAAAACCCCAAAAACGAGAAATAAAGAGCTGAAATAGGGTTGCAAAATGAATTATATAGTTAAAATATCCCTGAGTCATGGTGTCGATGGTGACTAAATTCTTTTCAAAAAGTGCTGGCAATAAAAAGAAAGCACTTATACCAACAGAAATTAAAACAGGAAACAAAAGATTTAAAATTGATTTTAAATTAAGGTTTTTGTTTTTTATTAACAGAAAAAGAGAGTAAACAACAAGAATTGGAGCGATGGCTAAGCTGATGAGATTATGGCTTAGGAGAATAGCTGTTAGGGATATAATTAAACCCCAATTTCCAATTTTTAATTTCCATTTTTTGTTTTTTTGTTGGTTAATAAATTTCGTTAAAAAATAGAAGATCCAAGGAATTATATTAATGGCCAAAGATTCAGAAATAGCTCCACGAACAAAACTATCAGTGGCTTGATATGGAGCTAAAAGAAAGATGATGGCTGAAACAAAAGCGCCTAAATTGCCCCAAAAAAGACTAGCAAAGAAAAACATGCCGAAAACACCAATTAAATGACAAGAAGCAAAGGTTATTTTAAGACTATTAATAAGACTGAAGCCACAAAGATGAAAAAACTCAGCAACCCCATAGGCCAGAGGTGAATAATAATTAAAAAGAGGATGACCATAACCCATTCCCCCGTCTTTAATAAAACGACAAGGAAATTGTCCATCTTTTAGGCATATATCAAGCTGATCGAGTCTGAAGACATGCATGTCATCCATCATAGAAAAATAACCAGGGCGAAGAAGACGATAGAAGGTAATTACGGAAACTAAAAATAAACAAATTAGAAGTATTAGAGTTTTTTTATTTTTCATTTAGTAGAGATTACTTGTTGTTTAATTCCATTATAATTTATATTATTGAATAATAGTATGTAAGTTTCTATTAAAAATATGTTGAATATTTTAAAAAATATAAAATTTAATGGTAGATATCTTGTTTTTGGTGTTTTATTTTTGTTTTTACTGATATTAAAGTTTCATAATTACGATAGAGTTCCAGATTCTGCTCATGCTGAGGAGTTATTGTATAGCTGGTCTGGAATAAATTTAATTGAAACAGGGGTACCTATGTCTTGGTCAACATTGGATTATTCGAAAGAAAACTTGATGTTTGATGGAATTGTGGGAGATTTGAAAGGAGTATATTTACCAGCAAAGCTGTACAAGCCTTGGTTAGATGAACCACCATTATTTTCCTTAATGTCTGGAGGAGTGGCTCATCTTTTCGGAGACGATAGAGATAAGTTAATTCCAACATCACATTCCAGAATTCCAACTGTTTTAGCATCGGTAGTGACGATGTTTTTAGTTTTTTGGGTTGGATATAAATTTTATAGCTTTAATGTTGGAATATTAGCAATGTGCTTTTATGGGATTACTCCAATAATAGTATTTGGATCGAGAATGTCGGTTCCAGAAAATATTATTGCCTTAGCAGTGACTGCTTCGCTTTTGTTAATGAAATCTTACATGAGAAAACCAAAGTTATTTTATGCTTTTATCTTTGGTATTTTTAGTATGCTTTTGGGATTAATGAAACCAACTGGATTTTTCTTGGCACCACTTTGTATTTATTTTGCTGTAAAAAACAAAAGATGGAAAGATATTTTAATAATAACTGGCTTTGTAATATTAGGAATAGGTCTCTATATTCTTTATGGGTATATGTATGATTGGGAATTATTTAAAAGTATTGTGGCAATTCAAGGAGGCAGATTTGCTGGTTGGACCGGATTGGCTTACGTCTTGAATTCACCATCTTTTGATATTTTTACACTTTTTGATGGTTGGTATGTTTTCGGATTATTTTTTGCCCTATTCTTTTCATTTCAAAAAAAGATGGGTAAAAATACAAAATTATTGAGTATGTTTTTCTTTTATTGGTTGGTGATGTCGGTTATTTCTGGATCAGAACAGGATTTGTTGCCCTGGTACAGATATCCATTTTTCCCAATGTTATCAATATTTGGATCTTTAGGGTTAGTTTGGGTTTACAAGAGAGCTAATTTCTTTACAATGGTTTTTGCTGTTGGTTTGTTGTTGAGCTCTAGATATTATTTAGCAAATGATTTTAGACCAACTACACCACCAAATGTTTACAGAATTGTTTATTTTATAGCCTTGATTCCTTCTTTATTGTCTTTTCTAAACAAAAGTACTTTGGCAAAAAAAATATCGAGATGGATTTTGATTGTATTTGTAATTTTGGGATTTTATTTTAATGCAAAATATATTTATTCGGCTTTTGAAATTAGATGTGAGAATAAAACTTGTCCGTTTAGTCAATCAACTTTATTATCAAAAACAAAATTACCTTTTTTCGATAGATTTCTTTTACCTAAATATCCAGCAACTGATATGTTGACCACCAAGAGACCTTGGTTTTAAAGCTTAAATTTATTAAAAACTTCTCTGTCTGTAAGTTTTGGAAAAACAATTGGCGCTTGGTGTTTTTTTATTTGTCTTTTGGCAGCTAAAATAATTTTTATGTAGTTTGGGCCAGATAAAACACGGCCGATTAAAGCAATTTTATTGGAAACAATAAATTGTGGATCATCGACATTTCGCCATGTTGATATTAGCCTGTTTCTCTCTTTAACATAATTTAAAAAACTTTTAGAGAATTTGGAAATAGTTGATTCATGGTTGTGTTCAACAACGCATTTTGGTTCCCATAAGAGTGTATATCCAGATTTCCAAGCTCTTATGCCAAGATCTAAGTCCTCACAATAAAAAGGTTCATATACATCATCAAAACCACCTAATTTTTGAAATAAATCTTTTCTTATAATTGAGTCTCCTCCTGAAAGCCATCCGGTTATATGAGTTTTACTGGCATCTTTACCTCTATTGTGTTGAAGATATCCATTTTTCCAAAAGATAGTTGACCAATTTTCATGACCAAACTCGGAAAAACCAACTCCAAATAAATTTGGATCGGAAAAGTGATGAAGAGAATTTTTAATGTAATTTGGATGGGGAAAAATATCACTATTTAATAAAACTACTAAATCTCCTTTGCTTTTTGAAATTGCATCATTTGAATTTTTACCAAAACCAAAGTTTTTATGAGTAATTAATTTTAATTTTGGATATTTTTTTTGTAAATCCTTAACATAATCTACACTTTTGTCGGTAGAAGCATCGTCGGCAACTATTATTTCTTCTGCTTCTGGACTCATTTTAACAATCTGTTCTAGATTTTTTTTTAATAAAGAAAGTCCATTCCAGTTTGTAACTATAACTGATATTTTCATATTATTTTTTGATTAAAGCAGTTAAAGCTGTTTCAAAATTATCTTTTGAAAACTTTTGACATTTAATAATAGCTTTTCTAGACATTTTTTCTAAATCTTCAGGAGAATCGATGAGACTTTTTGTTTTAAAGACTAATTCATCTAAAGTTTTCCACAGATATCCATCTACGCCGTCAGAAATGATTTCTGGAATTCCACCTTTTGAAACAACTACTGGAACTAATTCAGAAGCCATTGCTTCAACGACAGTCATTCCAAAATGTTCTGTATTTTCTGGATGTTTTTTTTCATCAACATCAAAACCAGCTGCATGCCAATAAATTTTTGACTTTGCATAAATTTCTTTTAATTTATCAAATTTTGGATTAATAATAAAATAAATTGGAAGATCTTTTGCTTTTTCTTGTAAGTATTTTAAATAAGAATTATGATCTGGATCTATTAGACTGCCTCCTGCTAGAACTAATTTCCAATTTTTTATTCCTTCTTTTTCGACTAGTTCTTTGAAAGCATCAATTAAGACGTCTTGTTTTTTTGCGTTTAAAACATTATCAAAACGACCGACAGAAAGAATTATGTTTTCTTTATCTTTTGATGTTTCAAATTTCTCAACATCGACTGGAGGATAAAGAACTGTTATTTTAGATAAAATATCATCTTCGTAGAACTTAGCGGTAAATTTTGAATTACAAATTATTTTGGAAAATAATAATAGTTTTGATTTAGTAATTAGTTTATTTAAAAAACTTCTTTCGTTTGAAAATGGAACTTGAATATGGAGAAAATTTTGTTTACCTATGAGAATAGGAATACTGCCGTCACCTAAATAAAAAAAGATATCGTACTTACTGGTTATTTTTAACTTTTTAACAAAAGTAGTTATTTTTTGATGGATTTTTTGAGGATTAAGTGATTTGTTGATAATATCAAAAAGATTTTGTTTACCTTCAAGAAGATCAATTTGGTGAGGTTTTATCTGAAAAACATCTGTAACTAAATTTAAACCTTCTAATTTTAAGGAAAATCTTTGTTCTGCTTTTTCGATTAGATCTTGTTTCCCAGACCAAAATAAATCAACTTTATATCCATTTTTCAGTAAAATTTCAGCGACAGTAAGACAATATCTTTCACCACCACCTAGAGTATCTAAATAGGGATCATAAATTGCAGCTCTTTTTACCATCAAATTTATGATATCACTAAATTTGATTGTTTTGTTTTTGTTGAATTTCCCAAAGACGAGCGTAAATCAAAAAAGTGTCGAAGGTTTCAAATAAAACTGAAATCCAACCAACTGTGCCATCACACCACATTTTTTGAATAATAAGGCGTTGCCAAATTTTGGTCAACATCATTCTAATAAAACGCCACCAAACAACAGGTGGATGATTATTTTGAAAAAGGGCCTTAGCTTCCATATCTGTCCAAGCTAATGTTTTATTAACCATAGAATTTAAGTCTCGGTGAGTGTAGTGTAGAAGATCTGATTTTAAGTGTTCTAGAAACCCAACAATAAGAGGTTCCTCGTGTAAGATACCTTTGTAACCTTTGAAATATTTTTTACAATAAAGCCTTTTAACGTAGTCTGGGTAAGACCCTCCAAAATGAACTCTTTTACCTAAATAATGATTAGCTCTGGGAATGTCGTAGTGGGAGATTTTATTATTTTTTTTATTTATGTTACTAATTATTTCCTTTTTTAGTTTTAAAGGAATCCTTTCATCAGCATCTATATAGAGAATCCAATCTTTAGTGGCGGCTTGATATCCAAGATTTCTCCATTTAGAAAAGTTTTTATTGTATTCATCTTTTGTTTTTATTATTTTAATAGAAGGAATTGTCTTTTTAGCTAAATTAACAGTATTGTCTGTTGAGTTGGCGGCAACTAAAATGATTTCATTGGTCCAATTACATGATTTAAGACAATCAACAATCATTTGTTCTTCATTTCCAGCTAAGACAATTATTGAAAGATTTTTTTGGATCATTGCCAACTCCCCTTGTTCATTTTATGTTTATAAAGATCTATTACAGCCTGTCTTTTCCATTTTGATTGACTAAAAAATAATCTGAAAGATTCTCTAAAAACAGCTAATTTTGTTCTTAAACTGGCATATTTATAAGCAAAATAAATTCTGTTTCGAGTTATGAAATAATCATGTAAATCACCACCACTTTTTGATGATCCAGAATTAATATGCCAAATAACAGATTTGGGGATACATGCTAGTTTTAAATTTGATCTTTTGGCTCGCTGACAAAAATCAACATCTTCTAAATACATAAAATAATTTTTATCTAGAAGACCTATGGTTTTAAAGACTCCACGACTTGCCATCAAACAACAACCACTAATAAAATCTATATTTTCATTAATTTTTTCAAATTGGCCGTGGTCTACTTTATCTATACTAATATTACTGCCATAAATATTATTCCAATCTATTTTACCGCCGAGAGACCAGATTACTTTACCCAAATCTTTTTTTTGATATCTATCTTTGTGAAATTCAAAACCAGGGGCAAAATAAATTTTGGGTCCTAAAATATCATAATGGTTTGATTCCTTTAATAATTCTTCTAAAAAATTTTGATCAACGATAACATCATTATTTAGAAGAATAATAAAATCGAAATTATTTTCTAAGGCATAATTAATACCAAAATTATTACCTCCAACATAACCCAAATTACTTTTTGTATCTAAAATTTTTATTAAATTATTATTTTTATATTTTTTATTAAAAATTTTTAGAGAATTATCTGGTGAACCATTATCGATCAAAACAATTTCATAGATAAAAGAAGAATGGTTAATTTTTAGAATTGAAGTAATTGTTTCAACAGTTAGTTTTGGTTGCTTCCAATTTAAAACAATGATGGCAATTTTTTTCATGAAACTAAAAATTTTTAGTTAGATAATTTAAAGTTAAACGAATTTTAAGAAAGAATCTTTTGAAAATATTTGAAGAATATTCATTTTTAAAATATTTATTAAACCAGAAATCATATTCAAAGGAAGTTTCTTGACTGGCCGAGACAAAAGATTCTTTGGTGAGAGCCTTATCTTGACTGCCTTGTTTTTCCCATAATCTAATATAGACTAAAGCAATTGCAAAAGCTTGAAGAATGGAAAAAACCAAACCGTGGAAGCCGTCTTTATATCCTTCAGCAAAAAAGAAACGACTGTTGAACTCTTGAATTGGCTTTAAAACAAAGTCACTAGTTTTTATTTTGTAGTCAGAAGAAAATAATTCATCAGCTTGAATACCACTATAACGAACAGCTCTTATGATAAACTGACTGACACTGGTGTAATTATTGTGTTGAATAGCTAATTTTTCTGAATCTAAAAGAGTAATACCATTACCTTTGGTGATTGGTTGACTGTGAATTTCTTTTTTCCAGGTAACAGCGCCTTTTTTAAAAAAACGGATTAAATAATCTGGCCAAGAATTTGAGTGGCGCATCCATTTACCAAAAATAATATTTTTTCTAGGAATTTTAACAAAGTCGACATCGCCTCTCTTGGTAATAGAAATTAATTCTTTTTTTAAAGTTTTGTTTAAAAACTCATCTGGATCAAGTAATAAAATCCATTTTCCAGTGGCTTTTGAAAGAGCAAAATTTCTGGCTGGTTCAACATATTTCATTGGTTTATATGAATAAAGCTTGGCACCTGCATTTGTGGCTATTTCTTGACTACCATCCGTTGAACTCATATCAACAATAATAATTTCGTCGGCTATATTTTTAATAGATCGAAGACATTTGTTTAGAGCTTCGGCTTCGTTTCTAACATTAATTACGGCCGAAATAAGAGGTTTTTTAATCATAATTAGATGTAATATTTTATCACCTTCTGACTTTATAAATCCGAACTTGACCATTATTGAATATTTCGTCTATTTGTAAATCTGATGTATTTAACGCAAAATTTTGATCTTTTACTAAATAAATATAATCAATATTTTCACTAATTAAAAAACCATCAATAAAAGATTTATCAGTACTGGAAAATAGTTTTTCTTCTTCCAAACGTCTTTTTTTCCAATTAAAACCTATGATATCTAAATTCATTTCATCTTCTAAAAAGGTAGTTTTTTCACTAAAAGCGGAAACATAGGCGGTAGTTTCATAGGTGTATAAAGGAATTGGGGTTGTCATTTTTTCTTTTTTATATTTATCGTAAGGATATGTTAAAACAGAATCTGTTCTTGGTTGTTGTTTAAGGAAAGAAAGGGCTTCTATTTCTGGTTTTGGTAAAAAACTAGGAGAAGGGTTTCCAAAATAATCTTTTAGAGTACCAATACTGGTGATTGATGACAAAAACAATAAAACAAAAACAAGTATTTTGTGTTTTGACCAAAGATTTGACAGAAAAATAGCTAAATATAAATTAGCAAAGAAAAGAAAATAATAAAGGAATTGGATAGTATTCCAAGCAGTCCCCTTTTGAACAAAAAGAAGGGGAATTGAAAGTGAAAAAAGAAAAATGAAAATAATTAATTTATCAAAATCAGTTAATACTTTTTTTGTTTTTTTTGACAAAAAAGTAAAAAAACCTAAAAACCTAAGACCAAGGTTTCCAATTATAAAAATAAAAATTAATCCAATTTCTATAATTAAAGAAATTAAAATATTACTTTGATTGAATTTGAAAGAAGCTAGTTTGGGCCAATAAAATTTATCAATAGATTGAATCATTGAAGAAGTAAACCAAAAAGGCTTAAATTCTAACAATTGATTACCTTGTAAAACTCCTAACAAAAAAAGAATAAAAAGAGAAACAGTAGCCATTGTTAAACAAACAATAAAATTAAAACCAAATATCTTTTTTGAGGAAAAGACATTAAAAAGCCAATAAAGAGAAAGAGATAGTCCAATAAGAATGCCGGCATAAATTTTTATCCCACTTAACAACCCAAAAATTAAACCAATTAAAATGGCCATTTTAATTGAATTGGAAGAACGATTTTTATGCCAAAGAATTAGACCTATTAAAATTAAAATTAAAGACAGGGCAAAAGGAGGATTTAATAAGGTAGAAACTGATTGCATTGACCAAAATAGAGATTCTCCACCAATTTGATGATTTTTTAATAATGTATAAATCCAACCAAAAGAACCAGCAAAATAATTTAAAAATATAAAAATTACACTAGTTATTCTATTTTTGGTAACTAAAAAGGCCAATTTGTAAGATAGAAAACCAATCAAAAAAGAAAAAATTATAGGAAGAACTTGAAAATAAAGGAAACTCGAACTTAGTTTAGTTAAATTTGAAATCAGGGCAACTAAAAAATCAAAACCCCAATGGTAATTATTTAATAAAGTCCCTGAATAAATCGGATTTCTAGGTGGAACTTGTTTTTTTAATTGATTTATTAAACTTAAATGCCAAATAGCATCGTGACCATTTGGACCCCAAAATCCTAAACCATATTCATATTTTAATCCACTTTTGAACATGGTTAGACAAAAAAAGAAGGTACTAATTAATACTAAAATGACTGGTATTATTTTTATTTTTTTTGCTTTAAACATTTTATTTGTTGCCAAAACCAAATAATTTCGTCTTTAGAGAATAGGTAATGGTATAAACTGTAAACCAAAATTGAAAGCAAAAATGTACCAATTATGTTTAGAAAACTACTTAGTCCCAATGATTGAAAAAATAAACAAGCAACAACCATCAAAAAAGTGGCGGTAGCCGGTTTAAAAATTGTTTTTATAATTTGAATATCAAAAACTCTTTTAGCCATAAACCAGACAATAAAAGAACTCATACCCACCAAAAGAGTGGCATAAGCAGTCCCTATATAACCAAATTTAATACTTAATATAGGAAAGAGTATCCATGTTAAGACTGTCCACATGATCATAAATTTTGTGGTTAGGGTGATTTTACCAATCGCATTGAAAGCATTAGTTAGAGGGGTTGTAATAGAAGCAATGGCAACGTTAACAGCATATAGATAAAGAGGAAAAATGGCTGGAGCCCATTTAGTGTATTTTGGGATAAAATTAATTAAATCAGGAGCGATTAGGGCAATTCCGGCAGTCATTGGAAAAACAAAAAGAGCAATGAAATAAATACTTTTTTCTAATGATCTTTTTAAAATTTCTTTATGATCTTGAAGACGAGCAAAAGTAGGGAAAGTAACTTTCATGATAGCATCCATAAAACTTAGAGGGATTCTGGTGGCTTTTTGAGCCCAAGAAAGGATACCAAAAGATTCTCTACCAACGATTGTGGCGACAAACAGATTTGACAATCTGTCTTTTGCCATGGCTATAAAGGAATTTAATTGAAAAGGAATGCCATATTTGAAAAGAGTTTTGGCAGAATTTTTGTGAAAAGAAAAACCTATTGGCCAAGAACTGTATTTATAAATAATTACTAAACCTAGAAGACTTCTTATAAATGTGGCAATTGCATATGAATAAGCTCCAAAACCTAGAAAAGCAAAAAGAACAGCAAAAACATAAAAAGAAGCATTTTCAATAATATCTATAGTTGAAATAAGCTTAAAATTGAGTTTTCTTTCAAGTAATACTGAAGGAATTGTTTTTAAGGATGCGGCAGCAAAAGAGAAACAAAGAGATAAAAAAATCCAAAATTCTTTGGAACCATAACCTTTAGTAAAACTAATTTTGGAATAAACAAAATAAATGACAATTAAAGAAACAAAAACTAAAATTTGTTGGATAGTGAAAGTTGTCTGAAGTTCTTCTTTTTTAACTTCATCTTTTTTTTGAATTAAAGCTGCAGCTAGACCAATATCAGAAAAATAACCCAATATTCCAACAGACTCAGCAACTATGGCAAATAATCCCACTTCGGCAGTGCCCAATAAAATGGTTAACAAAAAAAAGCCGATAATGGAAACCGATTGAATGCCCATGTTTCTTACTGACAGAAAAAAAACATTCTTAGTAGTTTTCTTTTTTATTTCCTGAAGATCAATTTCTTCCATAGAGGCTTTAATAGATATAAAACTAATCCCAACCATGCAAATAATGAAATATAATTAGAAATAGTTCTTATTGGTGTGTTTTTTAATTTAACATAAATTTGATGATCCCCGCTTTTTAGATCTATCACCATGCGACCGAGTTCTGGTTCAATTTTATAATCTATTTTTTCACCTTTGTCGGTTATTTCAAAGTTTGGAAAAGCTAGTTGAGAAATTGTAATTTTGGCTTCTTGATTTAAAAATAAATTAAAAAATAACCAATCGGTACCTTTTTTTTCACCAGAAAAACTAACAAAAGCTTTTTGAGGTTCGATATTATCGACATAAGGTTTTGCAGCTGATTTGGCGGCAATACTTGCTGTTTTTGGTAAATAATCATAAATGCTTGAAGTTATTTGGCGTGTCCAACTGTTGCCGGAAAATTTTTGATCGTCGGTTAGAGGTCCACTATAAATGGGATAAAAATGAGAAATATTCGTAGCAAAAAGAAAAATTAAAATAGAAATAATAATACTTATGGCAATTTTTTTAGAAAATATTTTATTTAAAATGTAAGGTAAAATTCCTGCCGAAAGAGAAAAAAGAAAAGCACTATGATTTAAAAAACGCCAAGGAAATTGGACTTTTTGAATTTCTTTGAAAGTAATCCATAAAAAAGTGGATCTTTCATGAGTCATAAAAATAGCGATAAAACCGATAAAAATAAGAAGGATTGGTAGTAATAGTTTACGATCAATCTTTTTATCTTTAATTGAAATAAAAGTAAAATAAAAGACAGTTAGAATAGCCAAAATCCAATAAACAAAACCAACCATAAAAGACATACCATCAGCAGTCCCCCACACTGAAGGACCATCACCCCAAAAGTTACTGAAGAATAATTGTTTAATACTGACAAAGTGAGCTGAAAAAGAATAATAGTTTTGAAACATGCTTTCTACTTGAACTAATTTTGTTTCAAACAGAACAGGAAGAGTAAAAAAAGCAGCTAAAGAAAGACTTAATAGACCAGAAAAAATTAATTTAACAACTGAAGGAATCATTAGTTTGACTTTTAATCTATAGGTTTGCCACAACCAAAATAACACCCAAACAAAAAGTATTGGAGTAAAAGTAAGAACCATGGGATTATGTGACAAAAACAAACAAGCAAAAGAGATTCCTAACCCTAAAATGTCAATGATTTTCTTTTTGAGAATAATTTTTCTGGAAAAATAAAAAATTAGAGGAAAAAAAACTGCAGCCCAAGCTTCGTTCATAGCCCCTCTAACATAGATATTAAGAGCGTGATAAGGGACATAAGTATAAAAAAGGGCAGAAATAAAGCCACCAAATTTACCAAAAAGAGAACTGGCAAGTAAATACATAAAAAGTGCTGCTAAAACAAATTGGAGAACAGCAGTAAATTTTACACTTTGAACAAAAGATAAGGAAAAAGTACGAAATATTTGACCAACTAAACTAGGAAGTGGGGGGTAGAAATTAAACAGAGGATAACCGTATCCAAAACCAAGATCTGGATTCCAACGACAAGGAATTTGGCCATCTTTTAAACATTTTTCAAACTCTAATTGACGCATCATTTGCATGTCGTCTTGCATATTCCAATAGAGATTTCCTGGTTTTAAAAAAAAGAAAAAAGCAGGAATAGTTAAAACCAAGAGCAATAATGGTAAAAAAAACTTTTTTTTAAACACTTTTTTTAAGATGAGTAAAGGCTAAATAAGCGGAAATTCCAGCAAAAATACTACGAAAATAACTTTTTAATTGATTGATATCGGTAGTTTTGGTAAGAATAGTTTGAGTGCCAACAAAAGAAGCTAGAGTGGGGTTTATGGGGGCAAATAAGCCAACTGAAAGAGAATTTTCGAAGGTAAAAATTATAAATATATAAATTAACATTAAAGCTAAATAAGCCCAAGCTTCTTTGAATTTATAATTTATTATTTCAATTATTAAAAAAGGGCTGATCCAAACGAACCATTGAGGATGGAAGTGGGTTACGGAAAAAAGTAATAAAAAGAAGACAAAAAAATAAGAAATGTAAAATTTTGGTCGAAGTGATTTGTTTTGTGAAAGAAGATAAATAAAAACTAAAATTAAAAGAAATGGAAATAAACCTTCGGCTCCAGAAAGCATCCATTGCATATAAAGCATTTTTGAATTTTTACTACTAAAAACCATATAACGATAAGCTGAAGAGAAAATAAATGGAAGATTGGTAACAATTAACGGTAAAAAAGCAATAATCGATAATTTTATACGTTGAAGCCATTTATCTGATTTGAAAATAATAAAAGGCAATAAAAAGACAGGGTACATTTTAAAAGCAATTCCAAAACCGATAGCTAAGACAGAAAGAGATAGTTTTTGTTTTTTGAGGAAATAAGCGGCAAGAACAGTGAAAAATACAGGGATAATATCAAAAACCCCCATACAGAAAGTGGCGTATAAAGTAATTGGATTAAAAATCCAAAAAATAAAAGCTAAATATTTTTGACGTGGAGTGTCAAAATATTTATATAAAAAATAGGCAATCGCTAAATCAAAAAAGAGATAAGGAAGTTTTATTATAAAAAGATAAAAAGAAAGCCCTGTAATTTTATAGATATTAACACCAGACATGATGGTTTCTAAAAAGTGGCCCAAACCGGTAAAAGCAAATATTTTTTGAAAAGTACCAAGGGTGAAATAGGTTAAAGGTGGATAAATAAAAATATCATTAACACCAAAATTTTTGACCAGTGGATCGGTCGGAGGAAGAGATTGAAGGTGTTCATAAACATTGGTGACATTTTTAAATCCCCAAAAATAGGAAGATAAACCTTGACCAGCGAGATCTGGATGGTATGTAGAAAACATTAAAAAAACACGGATAATAACACCTACTAGAAGTGGAATCCATATTTTTTTACTTATTTTAAACATAGTCTATTTTATATTAACTTTTAAAAATCTATAAAGTAACAATTGATCGTCGTTTGGCTTATTAAATGATTTTACTAGTTCTAATTGGTTTATTTCTGCTGTATCTATTTTAAGGCGAGATTTGTTGATTAATAAATAAACTTCATCGCCATAATTTCTAGCATTAATTAAACTTTCTGGTAATTTAGAAAAACCTAATCCTACGCCAATAATAGTCAAATTTGGGATATTGCGAGCATAAATTTGGAGTCCGTCGGGAAGAGTACCAAAAGCACCTTCAGTGCCAACAATTACATTGGAAACAAGAGATCTTTGAATTAAAAAGTCGGCTGATTCTTTAATTCCCCAACCAGATGTCCAATCTGATAAATAGTTATATTCTGAAGATAATAATTTTTGATTAAAAGGATTTAAGGAAAGATTATAAATAAAATTTATATTTAAAATAAAAACAGAAATAATAAAAATTATTTTTAAAAAATTTGGTTTAATTTTAGATAAAAAAGTAAAAAATCCAAGAGAAATTAAAATAACTAGAGGTGAAAGTGTGAAGAGAATATATCTGGCAGTGAAAACTTTAGCCATAGCACAATTGGCAATTAAAGGTAAAATCCACCAAGAACCAAGGGTTATAAATTTCCAATTTCCGATTTTTAATTTCCAATTTTTTTTAAAAAACAAAACTAAACCAACAAGAGCAAAAATTAAAAGTGGCCAAGAAAGGTATTGAGCATATATATTAAAAGTATCAATTAAATGAGGTTTTAGAGGATCTAGAGGGTGTTTTAAGATTTCAGAAAGAGTCCAAATATAATCTTTATTTCTTATAGCAATCATATGGAACTGAGGACCAAGACGGAGAATATTGTAGATTAAAAAAGCAACAACAGAGGAAATTACAGGAAATAAGATTTTAGATCGTAGATGATAGATCTTTGGTGGTAAATTTAAAACAAAAAAAGTGAGAATAGATAAGACAATAAAATAGACAGCTGGTGATTTAGTAAGCCAAGATAAACCAAGAATAAAACCTAAAATTAGAGCTAAATCCAACCTTGGATATTTTGCCAATAAAAAGGAAAACAATAAAGCTAATAGACCAAAAAAAGATAATAGATTATCAGCTAGGGTTAGACGATCAAAGAAAAAGGAAAAAGGAATTAGACAATAAATGGAAGAAGTTAAAAGAGAAGGATAAAAGTTTTTCTGAAGACTATTTTTAACAAACTTGAAAATATTAGCTTCTTTATCTTCATAGGACAAAAAAACAGCAGTGGTAATAAATAAAAATATTAATAGACCAAAGCCAGCAAAGACAGAAATTATTCTACCTGCAACCAATGGATCTTGTATAAACTTAAGAGTAAGAGCATTTATCCACATAAAAAGTGGTTGTTTGCCGTCTGTTTGAGGAATAAATCTTAATGTTTCTTCACTTTGAATAACTTGAGACCAACGAATATAAATAGCTTCATCACAAAAAACAGGAATTGATGTTAAATTTTGAAGACGAGAAAAGAAATAAAATCCGACAATTAAAAATAACAAAAGAAAACGAAAAAATTTATTTTTTGTCATAAACACCTTGAAGGTTGTTTTTAATAACTCTTACTATTTCTTGTAGCATTTGCTTTGATTCTTTTTGAAAACGAGTAGAATCATCACCTTTGGTGGTACTTAAATCTTCGTTTTTCCAATCGACTTCAACCTCTTTAATTTTATAACCCCATTTTTGAGCCATAAAAAGAAGTTCTACATCGAAAGCTGATACTCTCCATCCTTTTTTATCATTTTTATCTTTAAAAAATTGAAGGTTTGGGAACGTTTTTTTAGCAACGTCTGTTTTAAAAGCTTTAAAACCACATTGGGTATCGATTATTTTTGGAAGTAAGACTAAACGACGACCAAAAAGAAAACCTCTGGCCATTATTTTTCTAATTAAAGAATTCCCTTCACGAGAGACACCTCTAGAACCAATTACAATGTCAAATCCTTTATCAAAAAATGGTAATAATTTATTTATTTCTTTTAAAGGGGTGGATTGATCCATGTCGGTAAAAAGAATTAGGGGATATTTAGCTTCTTTAATACCACCCCAAACTGCTGATGGTTTACCTCCATGAGGTAAATTTAATACACGAAAACCAGTATGTTTAGACGAAAATTCTTTGACTAATTTAAAACTGTTATCGGTTGATTCATCGTTACAGATTATAACCTCCCAATTAAATTCTTGGGTTTTAAGAAAAGAATAAACTTCATCTAAGACACCATTTTTTAGGTTGTTTTCTTCGTTATAGCAAGGGATAATGATTGAAATTGATTTCATTTAATGAATTATACAATCAATTTGTTTGATTGGAAAATGGATATTATGCTAATATTAGAATTATGTTAAAGATAAAAGAAATTACTAGTAAAAAAACTTTTTTAATATTGATTGCTATTATTTTAATTGGTTTTGTGATGAGGGTTTATAATTTTGAAAAATCTTTCAATTTTGGGCATGATCATGATTTATATTCTTGGATTGCAAAAGATATTGTGGTTAATAAACATATAAGAAGTGTTGGACAAATTACCAGTGTTGATGGTGTTTTTATTGGACCACTCTACTACTACATAATGGCAGCAAGTTATTGGTTGTCTAATATGGATCCGATGAGTGCCATTGTGCCAACAACAATAATCGGATTGTTAACTATATTAAGTTTTTATTTTTTTGGTAAGAAATATTTTTCTGAGAGAGTTGGATTGATAATGGCTTTTATACATGCTGTTTCTTTTGGAACAGCTTTTTATGATAAATGGTCAGTACCAACAGAACCGGCAATAATTTGGTCTGTTTGGTTTTTGTATGTAATTTTTGGAATGTTTAGAAAAAATTTAAAATTAATGCCACTTTATGCTGTTTTAGTAGGATTAACTTATCACATTCATATCGCTCTTTTACCTATCTTACCAATACCTATTTTGGCTTATTTTATGTCTAAGGGTACTTTTAAAGAAAAAATTAAAGCAATTAAAATTAAGAATGTTTTAATTTCGTTTTTAATATTTATGATGGTTAGTAGTCCTTTTTGGTTTTTTGAAATTAAACATAATTTTTCTCAAGTAAAAAGCGTTATTATTGCTTCTAAAAAAGACCTAGGAAACCCAACTGGCTTTGCTAAACTCAAAAAAGTTATTAATGCTTCATCTTGGGAAATGCAAAGGAGATTAATTTCTGAATGGCCAATTAAACCTTTTGAACTTATGTGGATAGTTTTTATTTTTATTACTTATGTGGTTTATAAATTTAAAAAAATATCAAAAAAAGACCTTAATCTATTACTATTATGGATGTTTTTAATTGGATTGGCTCAATTTACGTCAAAAAGAGTAGTGAGTGAATATTATTTCACTAACTATTTACCAATATATATATTAATGCTCGCTTTGTTTTTTGATCTTGTTTTAAACAAAAAATACTTAAATAAGATAGCTTGGGTGATTGGTGGAGTTTATTTAGTTACTAATTTTTACTGGTTAATAACAGCTAATGATTTAAATGATTCTTATTTTTACAAAAAACAATTAGTAGAATATATTAGAGCCGACCAAATTAAAAATAATTACCCATGTGTTGGAATAAATTATATAGCTAAATTTGGAGACGGAGTGGGATTTAGATATTTGTTTTGGTATAAAGGCGTGGACATAATTAAACCAAGTAATTCTGTTCCAACTTACAATGTGGTTGTTCCGTGGGATATAAGCAATAATGAAGTAAATAAAAAGTTTGGAAGATTTGGAGTTATTTTGCCAGTACAAACTAAAGCTTCTAGTGAAGAATGGTGTAAAGATCCAAATAATAAAATAGATCCATTACTTGGATACACTGAATAAAAACTATTTTTTAACGTTTCTTACCCTTTCTTGAACATGCACACCACCATAGTTTGTTTTTGATTTTATTGTTGCAGTGTTGTCTTGTAGCCAAGTGTTTAATCTCTCTGGATTGGCTGGATCAACTTCATAAATGAGAAAAATTGAATCGGCTTCTTCTTTAATTGGAAAAGAACACTTTCCTTCTTTTACATACCAATTCATTAAATAGTCATAAGAATAAGGGGTATATGGCGGCACATAAACAGAAAAATTGTATTTTTTACCTCTAGTCTCTTGGCAAATTTTATTTAAGGCCCATTTTTGATTGCCAAAGGTGATATGTTCAGGACCGTCAATTCCAGCTGATAATTTATTTTTTATAAAAGAAAGATTTCCTTTAAAAAACAAGATAAAAATAATAATTAATAATAATTTATTTAAAATAGATTTATTAAAAAAAGTTAATCCTAATGAAAAAATGATAATAAAAGATGGAAAGAAACCAGTTAGGTAATAGTCATAAAGATTGCCGTAATTACCGACAAAAAATAAGAGTAAAAATAAAGGGATAAACAACCAAAGCATTAAAATTTGAACAAATTTATTTTTTAATCTTGTTGACAACAAAATAACACTGATAATAAAAATAATTAAAAAAACAATAGAAATCCAAGTGACGTTAGTATCTAATTTTGAAAAGAGAATGTTATAGAAAACTAAAAATCTTTCTTTAATAAAATGTAAATTTGGAATTGCCCAAGATTTTCCAGTAGACGAATTTACTTTACCGGTTAAAAAACCAAATAAGTTTTTAGTTATAAAAAAATTATTTTTAAATTCAAAAGCAAACTGAGGAATTAAGAGAATAAAAAAGGAAAAAGCTACTTGAAGCCATATTTTAAACTTAATTTTTAACAAAACACGATAATTTATTAAAGAAAAAACCAAAATAACGGGAATAAAAAAAACAGCCGAAGCAGCTTCGAGTTGAAGTGATAATCCTAATAACAGAGAAATTATTGGCCAATATTTATACTTTTTGTAATTGAAAACTTCTAAGAGAAAATAAATAATAAGGAGGACAAAAAAAGGTAAGGGCGAAGGATTTGAAAACCATCGGCTGGAAAGGATTAAATAATAACTAAAAGACCAGAAGGTTGCGGCTAATATAGCTCCAGTTTTATTCCAATACTTTTTTAATAAAAGATAGATTAAAGGAATAGTAAGACTTTCTAAAAATTCAATAAAAAGACTGGCAATGGCAGGGTTGCCCCTTCCAAAAAAATAACCTGGGGTTATTAAATAAAACCAAAAAGGACCTAGATATAAACCTTTAATTCCGGTTGTTGGGCCTATGGCTGGAAAATTTTTACCACTAATTATGTCTTGGGCCATTAAGGCATCTCTTCCTTGATCATAATAAAAACCTAACAAATCGCCTTGACGGTAAGATCTTAGAAATAAACCAACTAACCAAATTGCAATAATTAACCAATTATTTTTTAAAAAAAATTTTATTTTATTCTTTCTTACCATTTGGATTATGGATTAACTTAAAGATTTTAATTCCATTTATTTCCCATTGATTATCTATTTTTGCCCAACCAAAAGCAGCAACAGCCCACTCTGGATTATTGATGGGATTACAATCAATTTGAAAAGGTTCACAAACTACAAATAATTGAGATGCTAATTTGACTGGTAAATTTACCAACTTAGCTTTTTTACTATCTAATATATACCTGTAAGTTGGATCATAATTTTGTTTAGCTAATAAGGCAAAATTAAAATCTTGATCGTTGGAATTGGAAATAATCAAATCAACAATCTGAGTGGTGGTTTTTAATTGGTAATTTGGTTGCCAACGAAAAGGAATTTCTATTAAAGAAAATACTGTTATTAAGATAAAGAGAGGAATTCCAAAAATTTTAGATTTTGAAATTAAAAAAGCTATTAAAATAAAGACTACAGGGAAAAGAAAAGCAAAATAATGATCATAAACATGTTGTTTATATAGAGCTAAACAAATTAGACCAGATAAAAGCCAAAAGATAGATATTAGATTGTAGGTATTAGATCGTAGACTTTTTTTAATAAAAACAAAAATAAGGCTGATGGCAAAAATAATACTAATTACCAGACCGGCTGTTTCATTCTTGCCGGCTAAAAGCCGAGTATTAACTTGATTGAATAAAGAAGGAAGCTCTGGAATGGCCTTGTAGGCCTTGATATTGACAGTGGTTTCCCGGTAAGTGAAAAACGTTAAAAGAGATTTGATATTTTGACCATTATGCTTAATATCAAAAAGAATTTGAGGAGTAAGAGATACTATAAAAATTAAAAAAGCCAAAAGAGTGTATTTTAAAAAAGGTTTAAGTTGCGATGACTTATTTCTAATAAATTTAATCAGATTATAAATCCAGAAAAGACCAACAAAAGGTAAGAGAGCTAAACCAAGGTAGTGGCTATTCATTACCATGACAAAAGCTAGTGATGCATAGAGAAAATAATGGAATTTTTTTGAATGAAAACTTTCGAAGAAAAAATAGACAAAAAGTAAGCTAAAAAAAGGCATTATATTGGGATTCCAGATGAAATTGGAAAATTTAATAACAACAGGAGAGATGGAGAATAAAAAGGAAGCAATATAGGCAATTTTTAGATTAAACCATTTTTTACTGACAAAAAATATTAAAGCAACAGTAGCAATATTAATGAGAGCAATAAAAACAGCTGGGCCGACAGGGTTGTAATTGGCAATTAAAAGAGAAGGAGCGATTAAATAATAGAAATAAGGGCCAAGATACATATTGCCAATACTGGTTTGAGGACCTATAAAAAATAAATTACCATTTTTTAGGAAGTCTTTAATAATGACGACATCACGGCCTTGATCACCGAGAAATTCCATATAATCAGAGATTCTATAAAGACGAAGAAAAGAAGCCAAAATCAAGATGGCGACTAGTAACCAATATTTTTTGAAGAAATTTTTAAGCACGGTGAAAAGAAATTTTAAACCAAAGCCTAAATAGGTCAGAAAAGCTTTTTATGATTACTTTTAAGCTTCTACCTGTGGCTTTACCTTCAAGCCTTGGATAGTGGTGAACACCTATTTCAACAATTTTAAAGCCAGCCTTTTTTGATTTAATTAAAAATTCACTACTTATAAAGGCTCCCCTTTCAGCTTCAAGCTTGGGAATAGTGTCTATAACTTTTTTATTAATCAATTTGAATCCACAATCAATGTCGGTAACATGAAGTCCAAAAAGAATAAAAACGATTAATTCCCATATCTTTGAGGTAAAAATGGCGGCCTTGGAAACCTGACGAGCTAGATAATAGCCAATAACTATGTCTGCTTTGGTTGATTTTTGCTTTTCAATAAGCTTAGTGACTTCGGCAAAATCGAACTGACCATCGGCATCGGTAAAAGCAATCCATTGATATTTAGCATTGTAAAGGCCACTTTTAAGAGCAGCTCCGTAGCCACGATTAGGGTTGTGATTTATGATCTCGATTTGCTTAGGGTATTCTTTTTTGATTTCCTCTAAAACCTTAGCTGTGTTATCTTTAGAACCATCATTAATTAAAATTATTTCCCAATTTTGGGCATTTTTTTTAAGAACTGGAATGGTTTTGTCTATTGTATTTTTGATATTTTTTTCTTCGTTGTAGCAAGGAAAAAAAACAGAAAGTTCGTCTATTAGATATTTAGCCATAAATAGAGTATAAGGCAAAAAAGGATTAAAAAACAAGTATTTGAGTTTTGTTTGACAATTGAACACTAAAGAGATATAATGTCCTATAATTAAATATTAATAACGCAGGTGGAACATAAAATATTAAATATCAGTTTTATCTTCGGAGCAATAGCAATCTTGTTTTTTTCGCTATTCAGTCCTCTTAAGGCCTATGGTCAATATTATTCTCAAAGTGAGAATAATAAAGAAATCTCAATCGATAAAAAAATTAGAGCTATAGGTGATACTCAATATTTTGATAATATTGAAGCTTCAAGAAAAACATTTTTTGAAAAAGATGTAATTGAGTTTCAAATTAAAGTGGAAAACACTGGAAAAGAAACTTTAAATAATATTAAAGTTAGAGATACTTTACCAAAATATTTAGGACTAATTTTTAATCCAGGAACTTTTAATGAAAAAGGAAATTTAGTTGAATGGACTATTGATAAATTAGACCCAGGTCAATCTAAGGAATACTTAATCAGAGCTAAAATAAAAGATTCTACAAAAATTAGTGTTCTTACTAAAGAAACTAATAATGTTGAAGCTAAGGTTGATAATTTAAGCGACAGTGATAATGCCAGTTATTTTATTGGTAAAAATACTGTCCCCAATACTGGTGCTTCTGATCTTATTGTTAAAACAATTTTAGTTACATTAACTGCTTCTGGTGGATTTTATTTCAGAAAGTTGGCTAGAGGTTTTTAAACCCCTCTGTCCTTCAGACATCTCCCCTTGATAAAAGGGAGACTTAAAAAAACATTTGAATCCCCTGTCGGAAGATGGGGGATTTTTAGTAGTTAACATGAAAACTTTTACCTTGTTATTAGACGAAGACTTAAGACTGAAGATGGTGAGTAACGATCACTAAATTTTAGATCTGCACCAAACCAAGGATCGTGAATCATATAATTACCATTACTACCACTAATTATGACAATAAAATGCATTCCAGCACTATTGTTCATCTTCATTTGAGTAATAACATAACGACCATTTTTTAATTCGTTATCTATAACCGAGATATTATATGGAACTTGTTTATAGGTGTAACCAGATGGTGGTGTTAATGCCACCATGTAAGCTGTATTTACCCAAAAGTTATTAGAATCAGCAGCGTAGATTGATGGAGTAATGGTAAAACCAAGTTTTTTATAAGCAATAGAAAGACTGCTGATAAAACAACCCACCTCACCTATAGTATCTTTCGAATTTCCAATGTATTGATTACACCAACGAGGATCTCTTTGAGAATAAAAATTACCATCACTACCGCTTCCAGGAGATGAAGCCAAACAACTACTTCCACCAGCTGAACTAGAGAAATTTCTTAAAGCATTGAGTTGATTCTGGGCTTCAGTAAGAAGTTGTTGATATTTTTTTTCGTCGTTTTTTGTACTTTCAAGAAGTTTATTTTTAGCAATTTTTTGATTATTAAGATTAATTTTTTGAGAAGCGAGAGTTTTTTGAAGTGTTTCCAATTCTTGTTGTTTCTTTATTTTGGTAGTTTTTTGATTGTTATAATTGGTTCTAACAGTTTCCATATTTATCAAAGTGTTTTGACTGCTTTTTTGGACATTGGAAAGATATTTATATTGTTCAAGAAAATTGTTGAGTCGAGATGAAATTAAAAAAGTAAAAGGAGGAATCTTTTTTTGAAGTTTATAATTTTCAATGATCTGAATGACATAAAGTGAAGAAAGTTGGTCTAATTGAATGTCGAGATTACTTATTTCAACCGTTAAGTTATTTATTTCATTTTCGAGGTTTTTAATAGAATTTTCAGTTTGAGTAATTTTTAGAAGAGTTAATTCAACTTGAGAATTAATAATTTTGACTTGATTTGCTAATGTATTTTTTGAGGTAGCTAATTCTCCTAATTTTTGAATATATTCATCAATCTGTTTAGCTAATATGTCTGTCGATTCTTCAGCTTTTATTTTTATTGGTAAACTGAGACAAAAAAAACAGATAAAAAATAATAAAATTATTTTTTTAATCATCTATATTTAGTACTTAATATATCTTTTGACACCGATCCAGCTGGCAACAAAACCTAGAGTGGTACCAATCAATACTTCTGAAAATAAAAGCAAAAGATAAAATTTGACGTTTAGATCTAGAAAAATAACTGGCTGAAAGAAAGAATTTACTGCTTTTTGAGAAAGTAAACTTAATAAGAAACTAAGTAAAAAGCCCAGAATGCTGCCAACTAAACCATAAATGATACCTTCTAGTAAGAAAGGTCTTTTGACATAAAAATTTGAGGCCCCAAGAAGACGACTAATTTTGATTTCTTCTTTTCGATTGGTGATTTTCATACCAATAATAGTAACCATTGTTAAAAAAGAAATAGAGGCAATTATTAGAATAATGGCAAAACCAATTTTTCTGGTAGCACTGGTCCAATCTAGTAATGATTGAATAATATCTTTTTGATAAATAATTTCGTCTATTACATTAGTTTTTGTGGAATAGTTTTGATAGATCTCTTCTAATACTTTTGGATTTGAAACAGTAATTTCAAAAGAAGCTGGCAAGATACTGGCAGTAACCATTTCGGTTAGAAGAGGGTTATCTTTGTTTTGTTCTTTATAGATAGTTAAAGCTTTTTCTTTGGAAACAAAAGTAATTTCTTTTAGGCTTGGATAGCTTGAAAGATCTTTTTGAATATCTTCAACAGTGGCTTTGTCTAGACCATCCTTTAGAAAAAGCGTAATTTCTGGTTTGGTTTCAAAATATGACAAAACTGAAGATAGACCAGAATTGATTATGGCAAAAGTGGAGATGAAAAAGAAACTTAAAACCATGGCAATGGTAGCAATTAAACTTTGAAAAGGTGATCTTCTGATGTGATGCCAAGTAGTTTTTAAGGGATTCATACAATTTCTCCTTCTTTAAATTTTATAACTCTTTTGCCCATAGATTCAACAATGTCGTTATTGTGAGTAGTCATAATAATGGTGGTATTGTTTTTTTGGTTAATCTCTTTTAAGAGTTTGACTAAATTCCAAGAATTTTCTGGGTCTAGATTTCCAGTTGGTTCGTCGGCCAAAATTACTTCTGGTTCGATGGCTAGAGCTCTAGCTAGAGCAGCTCTTTGCATTTCTCCTCCGGCCAATTGGGAAGGAAAAAGAAAACGACGAGTTCCAAGGTTGACTTCTTTTATAACTTGATCGATGCGAGATTGAATTTTTTCTTTTGGATAATTAACAATGTCTAGAATTAGAGCAATATTTTCTTCTACTGTTTTATCAGGAATTAGTTGGTAATCCTGAAAAACAACGCCTACTTTTCTTCTGGTCTGATTGATTTCTTCTTTATTTCCCTTAGAGAGATCGATATCTCCTAACAATATTTTTCCAGAAGTAGGTTTTAATTGATTTAAAATAAGTTTTAAAAGGGTTGATTTACCAGCTCCAGAATTACCAATAATAAAAACAAATTCTCCTTGATCAATCTCAAAACTGACATCTTTCAGAGCATTGACGATGCCAAATTTTTTGTCAACTTGATCAAAAACAATCTTCATAAATTATTCTAATATTTTTATAATGCCAACATCCAAAAACCAACCAGCTTTGGTTGAAGAATTGGTTTCACCTTTAATTTCTACTTTTTTACCAACAAAAAGATCAAGATCGGCAGTTGAAGAAGTTAGTGCCGCGTTTTGAGTTTTACCACCTTCTCTTTGAAGAGTATGGGTTCCTTCGCCATTAATACCACCAGCAACAACAATCCCAGTGGCGCTATCGGTGAAAGTTTTGCCTGTATCTCCATAAGATTGACCAACGACTAAATCGCTAGTACTTTTAATACTGTCAGCTGAAGCAACATTGCCTTGAGTTAAATTGGTAAGAACACTATTTTTTGAATTATTTATTGGCCAAAAACGAGAAGCCCAAAATCCGGAAACTATGGCTAAAATTATTATTATAAAAAAAATTATTTTTGAATTTTTTTGAGTTTCTTTTGGAGCTGGTTGATTTAAAATTGGAATTGTTTGATTTTGAGATAAGTTTGGAATATCCATGTTTTTTTAATTAAATTTCTAATTTCTAATTTCTAATGAAAATAGTTAATAATTCAGTATAACAAAAAAACTGAATTTTCTTTAATTTGAACTAATTGGTTTTAGTCTATTCCGTACCATGTATTTATATTAATTGAAGAAACATATTTAATATTTAGATAAATAGTCGTGGCAAAAATTAAGATAAGTATTAATCTAATGAAGAGATATACAAATTTGGGATAATTTAACTTCTTTAATTTTAAGAAAATAAATAAAATAATTAAAAATCCAAGAGAAAAACGCCAAATATTGGAATATTTCTGAAATGAAGGGATGTCTATAAAATGACTAATATTGAAACCAAGAGGAATTAACAGTAATATGAAGCTACTAACCATATATCTTATGTTGTTGAAACCTAAATATAAAATGCGAGCTAGAGCAATTGATATAAATGGTAAAAAAGGAAAAGTATACCAACCGAAAGGATCACTACCGAGAATAATATAAATAGCTAAATAGCTTAGAATTGAAACAATTATTAATTTTTCACCAAAATTAATTTTTTTTCTAAACATTAAAATAAAAAATGGTATCCAAGATGTAATAATCCAAGCATCGGTCATATTTTTACTATTAGTTATTTTATTTTGAGTTAGCAAATGAAAAATAGAATAAGGTCCTATACCGTAATATCTGTTAGCGTTGGTATTAAAAATATTTTTAAAAGTTGTCCAATCATAAATAAAGCCATAAATTACAAATAAACTAGTTATTGAAAAAGCAATGGTACTAAAAAATATTATTTCTTCAACTTTATCTGGTTGATTTTTAAGTTGTTTTTTATTATCAGAATATATTAAAAATATAATTGAAAGTATTGAAACTACACCTGGTATTTTAAATAAAGTTGCCAATCCGGCAAAAACAGCACTTAAAAAAAGATAAAAATAGTGTTTGTTTTTTTTGAATAAAGAATAAAATAATAAAGACAAAAGAAACATTGGAATTACTCCATTTTCAGCTTGAGCCATGCGACTAGTGATAACTATAAAAGGAGTGGTTCCATATACGATGGCAGCAATTAAACCAGTAAAATAATTAAAATTTAGAAAACAAATTAAAAAAACTAATAATACAGAAAAAGTTCCTAAATATACCATCGGTTTTCTAATTAAAAATAAACGAACATCTTCAAAAACTTGAGCACCTTTAAAATATGTATAGGATCCAGTTAATATACCCATAAGAGGAGGATGATCAAACCATGGTTTACCAATATTAAAAGGGGTTCCTTCAAGTTTTTGGTAAATATGATCAACATTAACATATCGATAATCGTTGTTTTCATAACCCTTCATGTTGGTTATACCAACAGGATAACCTGTTTTTATTAATGACAACCCAACCCAAGAATTACTATATTCATCAACTGACTGACCCACAACAGGGACTTGGTCATAATTTTTATATCTTAACGTAAAAGAAACAATTAAGATTAAAACAATAAAAGATGTTTTTAATAAAATTTTTAAATATTTAATCATTTGTCTTGATAACAATTTATAATATCTTCATTATTTATAGGCATATCAAAACTAAAAATTTTATTTTTACCTAAAAAACAATTCCAGTTGTCTAACTTAAATATTTGATTCGGATTAAAAGCATTTATTCTACTAATTTCTTGAATAGCATTTTTTAATGTTTTTTCATTTTTTAAAACAACTAAAGATATAGTGTTTAGACTTTTTTGACCTGAAGAACAATAAAAATTTATCTGTGAAGATCCTTCTTTATTTGGTAGTGGACTATTGAAAATTTGATTACTACAAGGATTCTCACTCAAGTTGTCCCAAATAGAGTTTGAATTTAATAATATATCTAATTTTTCTTGACTGTAATTATTTTTATAATAATTTTTGAAAAAAATAAAACCAATAGCTGTCAAAATATAAAATACGATTATATAAATTAATGTAAATCTATATAATTTATTTTTCATAATTATTTTATTTGATTTTATCGAAAACAAATTCCTGAAAAGCTTGATATTTGTCGTCACTGGTTATAAAAACCCATTGTTTGTTAATAAATTTAAGAGGATGGTAAATAATGCCAGTTTTGGCGTTTTGACCAATTGGAATTTCTATTTTATTAAGAGAAATTTTATTGATGTTTTCGTTTAAAATTAGAGCAATTTGAAAAGCGTCAATATCGGAAAGAGTTTTGGAAATTTCTTTATTCCAAAAAAAATAAAGATTTTTTATTTGATTTTTGTCGGTAATTACTTTTCCTAATCTAATTTTATTTAAAATAGCCTCAATTAAAATTTGTTGACGTTCAATTCGACCAATATCAGTGCCACCAGCAGCACTGGTTTCAGCACTTTTCCTCGAACGAACAAATTCGGTAATGTTCGACTGATCTAGATGAATTTGACCTGATTTAAATTCGATTGTTTTATAAATAGGAACATCTTTGGAAGGATTTTTTATATAGTCTGGATTTGGATATTGATCGTCAATGAAACCTTTTTCCAAATAGAGATCAACACCACCAATAGTGTTTACAAAAGAAATTAAACTGTCAGTAGTTATAACGATAATATGATCGATTGGTTGCCCATAAAGTTTTTCAAAGTCGGATTTTAAAAAATCGAACTTATCTTCTTTTGAATCCAGGGATAAGGGATAAAGACCATTTATTTTTGTTTCTTTTTCATAAAACCAAAGATCTCTTGGAGTGGAAATTAAATTTAATTTGAAGGTTTTTAAATTTAAAGAAGCAAAAATTATGGTGTCAGTAGTGGTAGTTTTTTCGAGAGCATCATCTCGCTTATCTAAACCTAGAATTAAAAAATTTATTTTTTCTTTTGATTGATAAGGGTTTTCTTTTATTGAATTGTAAATTGTTTCAATTAAATAGTTTGGGGGTCTATTAATTGATCTGGAAAAAAAGCTTAGGTTTAATACAATTAAAAATATAAAGATGAAAATAAAACCAAAAATAAAGACAAAAAAAGTTTTAATGCTTTTGATTAAAATTTGAAGAGGAGTCATGTTTATAATTTTAGCTCAGCTTCTATAAAAGCGTCAAGGTCACCATCAAGAACTCCAATAGTGTCGGAAGTTTCATATCTAGTGCGTAAATCTTTAACCATTTTATAAGGATGAAGAACATACGATCTAATTTGATGACCCCAACCAGCAACCACATTGTCCCCTTTTATATCTTTTTTTTCTTGATTTTGTTTTTCCTGTTCAATGGCCCAAAGTTTTGATAGCAAAACTTCCATAGCTAGATCACGATTTTGCTCTTGAGATCGTTGACTTTGGCTGCTTACCGCAATACCTGTTGGTTTGTGAACAATACGAACAGCAGTACTAACTTTATTGACGTTTTGACCACCATTACCACCTGATCTGAAAGCAGAAAATTCAATATCTTCTGGCTTTATTTCAACAGTGTTATCGTTTTCAATAACCGGACTAACTTCAACTTTGGCAAAAGAAGTTTGACGAAGACTGTCGGCATTGAAAGGAGAAAGACGAACAAGTCGATGGGTGCCACTCTCATGTTTAAGATATCCATAAATGTATGGCCCGGTGATTTTGAAATAAACTGATTTTATACCGGCCTCTTCACCTGGAGTGATATCTATTAGGGAAAATTTCCAACCTTTACGTTCGAAAAATTTCATATACATACGTTGAAGAATTGAAGCCCAATCCATAGCTTCAGTTCCGCCTTGACCTGAGTGAATAGAAAAAATAGCACTATTTTTGTCATACTTACCAGATAAATAAGTTTGTAGTTCGAGTTCTGTTATTTTTTTGGACAATTCTTTTAACGAGGATTCCATTTCTAGTTTTAAGCTTTGATCTGGTTCGTCTTCTAATAATGTTTCGAATTCTTCTAGATTTTTAATATCTAATTCAATAGAATCAATATTTTGAATGTTTTTTTGAAGATCGGAAATGTTTTGTAATATTTCTTGAGCTTTAGTAGAATCTGACCAAAGAGATTCGTCTTCTGATTTTAATTTAAGATCATTTAATTTTATTAAATTTTCATCATAGAATAATTTAGTTTTTAAAATTCCTATTTTTGATTTTAATTCGGTAATTTGCGACATTAATTTGATTCAATATTTCTAACCGCATTCTCGTAAATACTTTTGGCAATCATTTTTTGAATTTCTTTAATTTGTTTTTGAGGAAAACCCTGGCTTTGCTCTTTTATGTAATTTATTTTTTCTTGAACAAAAATCATGGCTGGAGTTTGGTTTATATTTTCTAATTGTTGACGACTGTTTTCGGGAATTGCTTGGTAAATATTGTTGCTAATTTCAGTGGTCTTTCCAAGAATAAAATTAGATTCTTTTTCGTCGATTGATAAAGTATCATCAATTATTTTTGGAGAATTTATTTTTTGGCCAGAGACAAATGAAATTAGAAAAAAAATGAGAATAGCAAAAATTACCAATCTGATTAATGATTGAAAAGTAAATTTTGAATGTTTCTTTTTAAAACTTGTAGACACAAGTTAATTTTATCATTAAAGAGTTATTTTGATTTTTCGGATAAATATTCTGTTATGGCAGGAGTGCCTAGAAAACATTGTTTGTCTTTTTTATTAATCAAAAAAGGAACAGGAATACCTTCTGGACTGGAATTGTTTGGACAGGTTTCATTAACCATTTCAAAAAATAAGGATGAATTAGGTTTATTGCTATAAATCTCAAGGTTGTTTATTTTTAATTTTTGATCAATTTGATTTTTGGCAATAAATTCTTCAACGTCTTTGCAATGAGGACAGGTGTCACCATAAAACAAAAATAACTCAGAATCTGGATTAATGATTGTAATTGAATCTGGTTTTTTAGAGGTAATTTTATATAAACCAAAAAAAGCAAAGATTATTATGATAATAGTTATTATTTTTTTGATCATTTAGTTTTTGTGGTAATATCTATAATTTTGTCACCCTGTTGGATTTTGTCTAAAATATCTAAACCGGAAATAACTTCACCAAAATTAACGTAATCACTGGTTAAATGTTGACAACCTTCATTTGTATAACAGATAAAAAATTGACTGTCATTACTAATTTGGTTAGTTTCGGCAGTTCTGGCTAGACCAAGACTACCTCGAACAAAAGGAATATCGTTTAATTCTGATTTTTGTTTACTCCCGCCAGTGCCGGTGCCAGTTGGATCGCCACCTTGAGCCATGAAACCTGGAATAACTCGGTGAAAAATTAGACCTTTATAAAAACCAGTATTAACTTTGTTAATAAAATTAGAAACAGTGTTTGGGGTT
>JAQVSI010000018.1 GCA_028700625.1 Candidatus Shapirobacteria bacterium | reverse complement strand
TATTAAGTCATTATCTAAAATTAATTCTTTACCTGTTTCTTTGTCTTTTACTTCATATTTTTTTCTACACATTTGCACACATTTTCCTCGATTGGCCGACAAATTATAGTGATACAAACTCATTTGACAACGACCGCTTATTCCCACACACATGGCGCCATGACCAAATACTTCAATTTCAATTTCAAGTTTTTCTTTTTTAATTCCCTCAGTTATTTTTCTAATTTGTTCTAAATTTAATTCTCGAGCCAACACAATTCTGTCCACCCATTTACTCAAAAATTTTACCGTTTCCAAATTTGACACCGACATTTGGGTAGAAACACAAATTTCTATTTTTTTCTCAAATGCCTTTTTTATTACCGCCAAATCAGATGCAATAATCCCATCAATTTGGCTTTTTTTAATTTTATCTAAAATATTGTTTATTTCTTCAATTTCTTCATCGTAAACCACCGTATTCAAAGTTACCCAACTCTTTACCTTAGCTTTTTTACAAATTTGGCCAATTTTTTCTAAATCATTTATGGAAAAATTATTAGCTCCTGCCGCTCTCATATTTAATTCACCAATTCCAAAATAAACTTCATCCGCTCCCGCATTAATTGCCGCCATCAATGATTCCCAATTTCCTGCCGGCGCTAATATTTTTATTTTATTCATTTACAATCAAACTTTCTCCAGTCATTTCTACTGGTTTGCTAATTCCCATTATTTCTAATATTGTTGGAGCCACATCTTTTAATCCACCATCTTCAATTTTTTCATCTAATCCTATAAAAGAAAATCTAACTGGATCAAAACCGTGTGATACATCAACTTCACCATTATCATAAAGCATATGTTCAGCATTGCCATGATCAGCTCCCACAATTACTACATAATCATTTTTTAATCCCAATTCTACTATTTTACCCACTTGTTCATCCACCACTTCGCAAGCTTTTTTCACTGCTTCAAATATTCCACTGTGGCCAACTAAATCTGCATTAGCAAAATTAACTAAAATAAAATCATAATTTCCAATTGATTCTAAAACTTTTTCACCAATTTCTGGTGCCGACATTTCTGGCTGTAAATCATATGAGGGGACTTTTGGACTTGGCACCATAATTCTATCTTCACCTTTAAATTCTACTTCTTGTTGAGAATTAAAAAAGAAAGTTACATGAGCATATTTTTCCGTTTCCGCAATTTTAATTTGTTTTTTATTGTTTAGAGACAACACTTCACTTAAATTATTTTTCACTTCTTCTGGTAAAAAGGAGACTGGTAAATCCCAAGATTGATCGTATCTTCCCAAACAAATCCAAGTTAAGTCTAAATTACTTTGAAATTCGACAGGGCAAAGAGTTTGTCTAGTCATTGCTGCTGTAATTTGGCGTGATCTATCGGTTCTAAAATTAAACCAAATAAATGAATCGCCAGATTTTAATAATCCATTTTTATCAATTATTGTTGGTTGAACATAATAATCAGTTTTATCACCTCTTTCATAAGCCAGATTCACCGCCTCAATTGCATTATTTGCTTCATATCCTTTGCCATCAATCCACAAATCCATTGCTTTCCTCGTTCTTTCCCAATTAGTATCTCGATCCATAGCGTAATATCTTCCAACTACAGTGGCAATTTTACCAATTCCCATTTCTTCAATTTTTTTATTCAATTGTTCAACATAATTTATTGCCGATTTTTCGGGAACATCTCGTCCATCTAATACCACATGAATATAAACTTTTTCCAAACCACTATCTTTGACTAATTTTAATAAAGCAAATAAATGTTTTATATCAGAATGAACTCCAGCATCAGATAATAGCCCTGACAAATGAAGAGTGGAATTATTTTTTTGACAATTTTCAATAGCCTTTAATAAAGCTGGATTTTTAAAAAAACTTCCATCATTAATTGCATTATTAATTATTTCTTGTGGTTGCCACACAATTCGTCCAGCTCCCATAGTTAAATGACCAACTTCACTACCACCCTGAGCTCCATCTGGATTACCCACGTCTTGGCCAGTACATTTTAATTGAGCAGTTGGATATTGAGCTAGGTATTTATCATTATTTGGCACCTTTGCTGCCATTACGGCATTACCATATGGGTTAGTTGAATAACCCCATCCATCTCGTACTATTAAAATTACTTTTTTATTTTGCATTAAGTTCTTCTTCTATTCTCATTAATCTATTATATTTACAAACTCTTTCGCCTCGAGTTGGACCGACTTTTATATAAGCCGAATTAACTGCCACTGCCAAATCCACCATGAAAGTATCATTGGTTTCACCACCACCCCGATGACTTGGCATGGTCATTAAATTATATTTATTCGCCAATAAGCAACAATCCATAGTTTCAGTTAAAGTTCCAGCTTGATTTAATTTAATTAAAATTGCCGTGGCTGCTTTCATGTCAATTGCTTTTTGCCATAAATTAACATTGGTTACAGTTATGTCATCAGCAATTAATGGAAATTTTCCATTTATAGCTTCTACCATTCTTGGCCAATTATCCCAATCAAATTCGGACAACATATCTTCCATAGTTGCAATTGGATATTTTTCAATCCAAGGTTTGTAGTAGGCGATTAATTCTTCAGATGTTAATTCCTTACCTTCCAATTTTAAATTATATTTTCCAGTTTCTTCATTATAAAATTCCGATGCCGCAGCATCAATTCCCACTCCGGCGTCCACTCCTGGAGTATATCCAGCATTAGTAATTGCTTGGACTAAATATTCAATTGGTTTTTCATTAGACACAATTCCGTTTGGAGCAAAAGCACCTTCATTACCCACATTAGTCGATAATTTTTCCGCTTTTAAAATATTTTTTAAAGCACTATAAATTTCCATTTCCATTCGCACATTTTCAGCTGCACTCTTATTTCCCATTGCTCCAATCATAAATTCTTGCAAATCAGTGGTTTCATCAGCATGTTTTCCACCTTCAATCATTACGATCATTGGTTTAGGAAGTGTCCAACCAATTTCTCCAATTCCATAAACTTTTCTTAAATATTTATAAAGAGGCATTTTTTCTTCATTTGCTTCTGCTCGACACACTGCCAAGCTTACTCCCAGTATTGCATTTCCGCCTAAAGTTGCTTTATTAACAGTTCCATCCAATTCAATCATTTTATTATCAATACCTCTTTGATCATTTGCTTCCATTCCAACTAAAATATTTTTAATTTGATTGTTAATGTTGATAATTGCCGTCAACATTCCTTTTCCGTTATATCGAGCTTTATCTCTATCCAAAAGGACAGTTGCTTCTTTTGAACCAGCCGATGCACCATAACTAATCGATGCCTCGCCAACAGCTCCAGATTCTAATGTGACGGTAACTTCTAAGCTTGGGGATCCGCCGCTAGCTAAAATTTCTCTTGCGTATATATTTTTTATTTTTGACATACAGCTAATTATACCTTAAAAATAGATTTTCCTATTGCTAAATTCAATCACATCGCTATAATATTAGCAGTCGGTCATTTTGACTGATAATTATTATTTAATTATTAATTAAACCTATGACCAAAATTAATCCAGTTGCCGGCTTCCTTTTAGTCGAGCCACAAAAACAAGATACCACCACTAGTTCTGGTATCGTTTTACCAGAAAGTAATCAAAATAAACCGCAGCAAGGAAAAATTCTCGCTGTTGGCGATTCTGTTTATAAAGACGGTCGAGAAATTTCTTCACCCTGCAAAATTAACGATATTGTCGTTTATTCAGAATGGGGTGGTAAAGAATATAAAGAAAATAATGTCAATTTATTACTTTTAAAATTCGACGACATTATGGCAATTATAAAATAATTAATAATTTAGTCTCCCTTTCGTCAAAGGGAGAAACCCCGCGACAGCGGGGAGAGAGATTTAAAACCTATGTCAAAACAACTAAAATTTGGGCAAGATGCCCGTCAATCAATCCTAAACGGAGTTAATATTTTAGCCAATGCTGTCATCACGACCCTCGGTCCAAAAGGTCGCAATGTAGCTATTGATAAAAAATGGGGTGGTCCGACTGTTCTTCATGATGGTGTTTCTGTTGCTAAAGAAATTGAACTTCAAGACCCTTATGAAAATATGGGTGCTCAATTAATCAAAGAAGCAGCCAGTAAAACCAATGACATCGCTGGTGATGGTACTACCACTGCTACTGTTTTAGCTCAGGCCATAGTCAATAAAGGTCTTCAAAACGTCGCTGCTGGTGCTAATCCTATGGTTCTTCGTCGTGGTTTAGAAAAAGGTCTTCAAATTGTTATTTCTGAGCTTGATAAAATGAAAAAAGAAATTAAATCTGATGATCAAGCTTCGATTGAACAAGTAGCTACTATTTCTGCTGGTGATTCCGAAATTGGTAAAAAAATAGCAGAATCTATGATTAAGATTGGTAAAGATGGTCTAATCACTGCCGAAGAAGGTAAAGGCATGGCTCTTGAGACTAAAGAAACTTCTGGAATGGAATTTGATCAGGGTTTCTTATCTGCTTATTTTGCTACCAATACTGAAAGTATGGAAGCTGTTATTGAAAACCCTTATATCGTTCTTACCGATAAAAAAATTAGTTCTCTTCAAGAATTTTTACCTTTCTTGGAAAAATTAGTTAAATTAACTAAAAATATTGTCATCATTGCCGACGATATTGACGGTGAAGCTTTAGCTGCTTTGGTTGTCAACAAAATTCGTGGCACTTTCAATATTCTTGCTGTAAAAGCTCCAGGTTTTGGTGATCGTCGAAAAGCCATGCTCGAAGATATTGCTGTTTTAACTGGTGGTACTGTTATTGCTGAAGATTTAGGTCTTAAGTTTGATACTGTTGAGCCTAATGAATATTGTGGTCATGCCGATTCAGTTACTGCTGATAAAGATAAAACTCGAATTATTGGTGGTTCTGGCTCCACGGTCGATGTTAAAGCTCGAGTTTCTCAACTTCGCAATCAATTAAATAAAAATACTTCAGATTATGATCAAAAAAACTTTCAAGAAAGAATTGCTAAATTAGTTGGCGGAGCCATTGTTCTTCAAGTTGGCGGTGCCACTGAAGTTGAAATGAAAGAAAGACTTGAAAGAGTTAAAGATGCTATTGAAGCTACCAAAGCTGCAGTTGAAGAGGGAATTCTTCCTGGCGGCGGAGTAGCTCTATTAAAAGTTTCTTTAAAACTTGATTTAATTAAAACTGATTCGATTGAAGAGCAGGTTGGAATTGATATTTTAAAATACGCTCTCGAACAACCAGTCAGAATGCTTGCTCAAAATTCTGGTGAAGACGGTGGTTATATTTTTAATTTAATTAAAGATAAGGTTTCTGCCGATTCTAAATCAGACTATGGTTACAATGCTGCCACTGGTAAAATGGGTTCCATGATTAAAGATGGAATTTTAGATCCTGCCAAAGTTACCAAATCAGCTTTAATTAACGCTGTTTCAGTTGGTCAAATGATTTTAACTACTGATGTTTTAATTACCGATGTTCCTGAGCCAAAAAATTCTAATCCAATGCCCGATATGTCCGGTATGGGCGGTATGATGTAATCCAAAAGCTAATCAACAAAAACCCTCCAAATTGGAGGGTTTTTTGATAAAATAGGCTTACTCTATATTCGACGCGGTAGTCAAGCGGTTAGACAGCAGTCTGCAAAACTGCGTAGATGGGTTCAACTCCCATCCGCGTCTCAAAATTTCATTTCAGTATTTATTCTCCATTTTGGTGGATAAAAATATTCAATTTTTTCTTTATTGGCCTTGTAAATAGACTTAATTTTACTTCTATTACTTTTTAATTTTGGAAATTTCACTCGACAATATTTATCAGTTTCACAAAATAAGTTTTGACAATCTATTGCCTTTAATTTCCTTCCAAACAAATTTTTAAAATTAATTTTTAGTCTTTTAAATTCTTTGTCCTGATTTTTTACCATCCAAAAAATTATTTCTTCATAACTTCTATTTCCAATATCTTTAAAACATTTATTTATTCCTCTAATCGCTCCAGGTCCAGCACAGACAAAATCATTTTCACTAAAGTTAAAAACTTCAGAATAATTAAAATCAATAGCAATTTGATAAGCCATAAATTTACCAATTAGTGGTATTTTTAATAATTTTTCAAATAATTCTTTTAAACTTTTTGATTTTATTAAATCTAATCCTTTATTACTTTTTATAAAAACTTCTTCTAATAAACTCAAGTGGTTCTTATATTTTTGATCATAACCATAAGCTTTATTAGCGCAGAGAATAAAAGCGTTTCCGTAAAAAACTCCATTTTCTTGAATAATTTCTTTAATTGCTTTTTCATATTTTTTAAAAGAAAAATTATTAAGAGAAATCTCTCCAACTTTTTTTTCTAGATTTTTCCAACTTTCATTTTTATTTATTAATCTAAATAAAAATATTCTAAATAAAGTATCTAATTTGTTAAAAATTTTTTTGTAAATTACTTCTTTAATTAAAAATTGAGAAACTCTATCGCTTGCTCTATATGCATTACAAAATTTATAGTTATTAAAAATTTTATCAGCAGAGCAGGGTGCTGTTTCACCTCTTAATTTTTTAAAAAATATTTCTTGTCTTTCGGCGGCAAACTTCCAATAAGTGTCAAAAATTTTTTGTCTTATTATCATTAGTAAATTTTATTCCTTAGTTTCCATTCTTTCAATTGTCATTTAGTTACATAAACTCTCGCAAGGCACACCATCTCCATCATTATCTCTCACACTACACACGCAATCATTTAATTGAAAATAAGCCTCCTCGCAACTACTTATTTTTGTACAAGCTTTACTACAGTCACAAACAAATCCAGAATTATTTTGAACAATTCTAATCGGATCCATTGTCGTTTTTATTGTTTCAATTTGTTGTTTTGCAATAGTTGGAGTTATCTTTTGTATTGTTGGTGTTGGACAAACACTATCTGCCCACAAACCCATCTTTTTTTCTTCAGCTAATTTTTGAGCTTCTTTAAATTCAACCTGAAACTTGTAGGGGATTTTATAGGTATATTCAAATCCAAATCCTTCTTCAATTAATTTTTTATTAACTAAAGTTCCATCTTCCAAATAAACATATCTTAACAATCTATTATATTTGTCTCGGTCATTTTGGGTTAAATCCGCTTCCAATTTCACCATTTTATTTTCTACCAGCTCTTTCATTTTTTCACTGGCTTCTTTTCCAAAACATTGGACTGTCTTTCTCGGGTCCACGGTTTCGGGCGTATCTATTCCAATCAATCTTACAGATTCTTCTTTATCGTTAATTTTTACCATTAAAGTATCACCATCAATTATCTTTGTCACTAAAACCAAATAAGATTTAGCTGTTTCGGTTGGAGTTATAGCCTCAGTTGGAACTTCGTTTTTACTTGGTAAAACGTTTGTCTTAGGTGTCATTTTAAAAGCCAATATTAAAAATAATATTCCTGCCACTATCCATCCAAAATTGTTTAATTTAAATATTCTTTTCATTTTATTAAATTAATTATATTCTTTTTAAGATAAAATCAGATAATATGTCAAAAATCACGATAGCTTCTCCTCATGGTTTTTGTTTTGGAATTAATAGAGCCATAAATCTAGCCAAAGAAGCAGCTCAAAAATACAAAGAGAATATTTATTTTTTAGGGGAGTTGGTTCACAATCAACATGTTGTTAACTGGTTAGAAACAGAATTAAAAATAAAAACAGTTCAATCTCTCGATCTAATTCCAGACGGTTCAGTTGTTATCATAAGAGCCCATGGCGCTTCGCCTACAACTTTTGCTCATGCCAAAGAAAAAGACTTAATAATTGTCGATGCTAGTTGTCCTTTAGTTTTAAAATCACATCAAAAAGTTAAAGAGTTATCAATTAAAAATACTAAAACACTTTTTTTATGCAACAGCATTAGTCATGACGAAACCATTGGTATTGTCGGTGAAAACCCTTCAATGATTACACCTATTACTATTAAAGATATTTTTTCTTTAAATGTTACCGATCCTCAAAATTATGTATTGATAACTCAAACAACTCTTTCTACTCTTGAAACTAAAGAAGCACTAGATTTTATAAAAAATAAATATCCTCAAATTACTATTATTCCTCATATTTGCCAAGCTACGACTGATCGTCAAAACGCCATTATACAATTAACAAAAACTTGCACTTTAATTATTATTGTCGGCTCCCCAACTAGTGCCAATTCTAATAGTCTTCTCCAAGTTGCCCAATCTCTTGGTGTCACTAGTTATATCATCGATAGTGCCTTGGAAATAGACAAAAAATGGTTTATTGGTCATCAAAATATTGGTATTAGTTCTGGTGCCAGCACTCCAGAATCAGTTTTAGAAGAAGTTATTCAAAAGATTAACTAAATTATTCTCCTATCACTTGTAGTAAAACTTTTCTTGGTCTTGGACTGTCAAGTTCAATGGCAAAAATTTTTTGCCAAACTCCTAACATTAATTTTCCATCAATCACAGGAATAGTCTCAGAATTTCTCATCAACAGGTGAGTACAATGAGAATGTCCGTTTAAACAATCAGAAGCAGCTGACTGACAAACCAGATTTTCAGTTCTAATTGTCAAATCATTATGACAATAATAAGCATCTTTAGGTATCAACTTGTTTAATAGATTTTTAAAATCAGTCACTATTCCTTTTTCTTTTTCATTAACGCAAATCGCCAAGGTGGTATGAGTTGAATAAATTAAAACATTACCGTCTTTTATTTTTGTTTCTTTAATAAAATTTTCTACTTTGTCGGTAAGATCTCTAAATTCTAAACTTTTATTACTTTCAAATTGAATCGTTGTATTTTTAATCATGGTAACAATTTAGTCGAGCCTTTTTTTAAAATCATCCTATCTCTTTTTAAAAATTTTCCAAATCCAAAAGCTTAAATATCCAAAAATTATTATTTCTATTATTGAAATAACCAAAAAAACTCTCCCTACTGAACTCAAAACAAATCCGTATTTATAATTATCCCAAAAAATTCTAGCACTGATATAAAAAATTGCCGGCGTTATCATTATCACCGCCACCAAAAACATCTGTGACTTATCCCGATCTTTAATAATTAATTTTTTTAAAGCCAAAAAAGGTTGTTCAATAATATTGTACAAATTACACAATAATTTCCAAACCTGTCGGACAATTATTAAGAAAATTAATTCACTTATTTTTTTAATTCTTTTTTTGATCATATATCCAAACCTCTCTAAATTTCTTTTTTGCTCTCATCAATTTAGACTCGACAGCTTTAATAGTTAATTTTAAATTAGAAGCAATTTCACTTACTTTCATTTCCTCTATATATTTAAGTCGTAAAATATCCTTATATCCTTTACCAAGTTCTTTTAATGTTTTTTTAATTTCTTCTTTTAGTTCGTTTTTTAAAACATCTCTTTCTGGAGTTAAGGCTTTGTCAGCAATTTCTTCAAAAGCCGGAGATACTGAAAATAAAATTGTTTTTAATTTCTTTTTTCGGTAATAATCAATAATTTTATGCTTAGCAATGCTACAAATCCAACTAAACTCATTACATTTTCCATCAAAATTCGACCGGCACATAATCGCCGCCATCATTATGTCGTTAGTCAATTCTTCAGCCACTCCTTCATCATCAATTTTTTGGCTAACAAATTTCTTGACTCCAAAATAATATTTTTTATAAAAATCTTCCATTGATATTGTTATTATATCTCGTTGCTTTATACTTAATTAATGCTCCCTTTTATTAAAACGCATCCACTGCAAAAAATAGCCCAAGAATTGAGGGGGGATTTATTGGACATAATCTATAAAAATGGTGGGCATATTGGTGGTTCTTTGTCTTCAATTGACTCAATTATTGCTGTTTATTTTTCTTCTCTTTTTGATCTAAAAAAAGATCATTTTATTCTTTCAGCCGGGCATTTAGCCCCAGCTTTGTATATTGTTCTTGCCAAAGCTAAATATTTCCCAAAAAATCTTTTAGAAAATTATTCTTCTTTGGATTCTCTTCTTCAAGGCCATGTTTCTCATAATGTTCCTGGAGTCGAGTATTCTTCTGGCTCTCTTGGTCAAGGTCTTTCTTTTGCCTGCGGTCTAGCCCTAGGTGACCGTAAACATAGTACTATTTGTTTAACTAGCGATGGTGAGCATCAAGAAGGTCAAATTTGGGAAGCTATTCTCTTTGCCAAGAAATATAAATTAGGTAATTTAATTAATATTGTTGATTTTAATGGTTTTCAAATAGATGGTTCAGTTTCTGAAATTATGCCTCTCGACAATTTGGCTTCAAAATACATTCAATTTGGTTGGACTGTTACTACTGTTGATGGTCATAATTTTAATCAACTTATTTCTGCTCTCAAAAATGCCAAAAAGTCAGATTATCCAAATTGCATTATTGCCAAAACAGTTTTGGGTAAAGGTATTTCTTTTATGGAAAATAACTTTCATTATCATGACATTAAAAATTTATCAGAGAACCTCTATCAAAAGGCTAAGTCAGAACTATGATAATCAATTCAATTCGACAAGCCTTTGGTGAAACTTTAGCTAAATTAGGTAAGACTAATAAAAATATTTATGTGGTTAATGCTGATTTAAAATCACCACTTTTTTTAAATTCTTTTGCCAAAAAATTTCCACATCGTTTTATTGAATGTGGAGTTTCCGAAAACAATGCTGCTGGCGTTGCCGCTGGTTTGGCCAAAACTGGAAAAACGGTCTTTTTAACTTCTTTTGCCTGTTTTTCACCAGCCATAAATTGGAATACGATCAAACAATCAATTTGCTACAACAACTCTAATGTCAAAATTATTGGTTCTCATGCAGGTCTACTCAGCACCGATCTTGGTGCTACTCATCAAATGCTTGAAGACATAAGTCTAATGCGTAGTCTTCCCAACATGGAAGTTTTTTCATCTCTCGATGCTCTTGAAACTGAAAAAATAACGAAAGTCATTACTTTTAGTAAAAAACCAGCCTATCTTCGTCTGGTCAGGCCAACCACTCCCAATCTTTTAAATCCTAAATTAAATTTTACTATTGGAAAATCTCATATTCTAAAATCAGGTAAAAACATTACCATTATTGGCCATGGTCCAATTCTTGAAGAAGCTTTTCAGGTCCAGGCAAAATTAAATTTAGACGATAAATACAAAAAAATATCTTTAGAAATTATTAATTGTTCTTCAATTAAGCCACTAGACACTGTCGCTATTTTAAAAAGTGTCAAAAAAACCGGTCATCTTATTTGTCTTGAAGATCATCAAAAAAATGGTGGCCTAGGCGAGGCAGTTGCTTCTCTTGTTTTATCAAGTAATTTTCCTTGTAAATTTATTCATTTAGCTGTTGACAATAGTTTTGGTCGCTCAGCTAAAACTTATCAAGAGTTGTATGATTATTATGGTATCGGAGTCAACAATTTATTGACTGCCGTCAAAAAAATACTTTTAAAATAAAATAAAAATAATTTTTTCTCCCTTTGTTAAGGGGAGATACCGGTTTATCCGGAGAGAGGATTAAAATTAAATATTATGAAAAATTTA
>JAQVSI010000050.1 GCA_028700625.1 Candidatus Shapirobacteria bacterium | reverse complement strand
GCCCGCCGCGTCATTGGGGTTGCCGGAGCGTGCTGACCTCAATCACAAAGACGTTTAAGGAATTGGGGATCAAGGGCCTGCCTGAATTGCCGGACACAGGGGAGAGGGCCTCCGACTTGGGGCCGATTGACCGCAAGACGACAATGGATCAGTTTTTAAAAATGCACGACGAAAAATGGCAGAATGAAATGCTGGGCAAGGGGAAGGCGCAGCTATGGCGTGACGGCAAGATCACGCTTTCACAACTGGTGGACGGTTCAGGAAGACCGCTCAGGCTTGATGAATTGAGGAAAGCGACATGAAATGGTTTAAGAATGGAAGAGAAATTTATAAGAAGGCTACGCAGGAAGGGTGGCGTTTAATAGAAAAGCCGCACGACGGCATAATAATGCCAGAACATTGGGAACGCCGCAAAGACGGGGAGTGGGAGTTCAGAGATGCTTATAATGGCGGCTTTGTTGCCCTCGGCCCAAATGGAGAAAAAATATTCCACATATAGCATAGCCGGTCAATAACTGGTAAGCGGTTCAGGGCGTGAATTGACGCTGGAAGAGTTGAAGGCTTTATGACGGGGCCCTGAAAAATAATTAAAAAAGTTCTTTACAACATTTTTTCAGGCGTTAGAATTTAAGACAAATGGCTGGTAAAGCCAGCCGCAACGGGGTGAAGCCCCACAACGAGGGAGGTTAAGAATGGCTGTTGATTTGAACGACGCGGACGTAAAGGCGGCGATTAAAGCAGCGGTTGACGAAGCGGTTGCGGAGGCCCGTGATTCAATCAAGAAGTTGGAGGCCAATAACTATGCGTTGACCGGGGAGGTGAAAAAACTCAAGCGAGGAAAAGATGTTGACCCCGACGAACACGCACGGATTGAACGCGAGCTGGAAGATGCGCAAGCCAAACTGTCTGAAGCACAAAAGGCTTTAAAGGCGGCGAACACCGAGGCGGAAAAGGTCAAAAAGGCGTATGAAAGCGAATCGAAGTTGACCCATAACCTGCTTGTCGAGAACGGCCTGACGGACGCCTTGACCAAAGCGGGCGTGACAAACCCCGTGCATTTACGCGCCGCGAAAGCGATGCTTTCCGGGCAGGTTCAGTTAGTCGCTGAAGGCGACAACCGGATTGCCAAAGTTGGCGACAAGGCTCTTGCCGATTACGTTGGCGAGTGGGCCAAAGGCGAAGAGGGAAAGTATTTCGTCGCCGCGCAGCAGAACGGTGGAGGCGGAGCGCCGGGAGGCGCCGGCAAGGGCGGCAATGTAAAGTCATTGACGCGGACGGCCTTTGATGGCCTTGACGTGGCGGCTAAAAGCAAGTTCATTGCCGACGGCGGAACGGTTACAGACGCCGCAGCGTAGCGTAAAAGCTCTTTGACAAAGCAGTAAAACGTCCCCATGCGGGGGCTGCAAAATAAGAGGTAAAACAGCGTTTCGTGCGGAACGCTGGCGGCATAAGCCGGACCCAAGCGGGTTACATTGCGATGTGACTCTCTAGGCCCGGCTTTTTTATTCAAAAAACACTTTAAAAAAGGAGAAAATTATCATGGGATCAACACCGAACACCTTAACAAATCTTATTCCGACCTTGTACGAAGCCCTTGACGTTGTGTCGAGGGAACTGGTGGGCTTTATTCCGTCCGTTACCCGCGATTCGCAGCTTGCCCGCGCTGCCATCGGCCAGACGGTTTATTCCCCCGTCGCCCCGGCAGCGACCGCCGGAAACGTGGAGGCCAACACCGTGCCGCCTGATGACGGCCAACAGACCATCGGGAATATCTCGATGGCAATCACCAAGTCGCGCTATACGCCGATCCGTTGGCAGGGCGAAGAGTCCATGCAGATGAACAGTCCCGGCGGTTTGGGTGTTCGCGCCCTCATGCGGGATCAGTTCGCCCAGGGCATGAGAACGCTGTGCAACGAAATAGAAGCAGACTTGGCTGGCCTGTATCTTTACGGCTCACGCGCCATTGTCCCGAATGACACTACCATTTTCAAAACCAATTTGGCTGACGCTGCCAATGTCCGCAAAATCCTTATGGACAACGGCGCTCCGACCTCTGAGTTGAAGATGGTTATCGGCACGGACGCGGGCGCTGCTTTGCGTTCACAGGCGACCATTCTTTCCGTTCTACCCTCCGCGCAGGATATGGCGACCCAGGGCGTTCTCATCAACGCAGCCGGTTTCCAGATTCGCGAGTCCGCACAGATTAAGAGTCCCGTTATCGGCACGCATAGCGGCGGCACGGTTGGAACTGCTGCTTATGCGGTCGGCGATACGTCGATTGTCCTGGCCTCCGCCGGATCAGGCACCATCGTTGCGGGCGACGTTATCAGCTTCGCCAATGACCCGAATTATTATGTCGTGGTCACGGGCGACACGGATGTTTCCGGCGGCGGAACCATCGTCATTGCTGAACCCGGATTGCGCGTTGCAATCGCCGGTTCTGCTTCCCCTGCAATTACCGTCCGGGCGAAAGCCAATCGCTCAATGGCGTTTGCGCGGTCTGCAATCGTTCTGGCAACCCGTATGCCCGCGTTGCCTGAAGGCGGCGACATGGGCGTTGACCGCACCACGATCACCGATCCCAGAAGCGGCCTGTCCTTTGAAGTCTCCAAGTACCTGCAATACAGACAGGTTCGTTATGAAATTGCTATTGCTTGGGGCGTGAAGGCCGTAAAGACCGAACACATCGCGCTCATGGCGGGTTCTTAATCTTCAAACACGGGGCGGCCTGAAACATGGCCGCTCCCTTCTTTCAATGAGGGAGGCGCACTTTGGGAAACTTTATCGAGATTGACGGCAAGCAAAGGGAGGTCGTGAAAGTTAAGTCAGACAACCCCGGCCATGCCGGTTATTACACGACCTACCGGGATTTAATGAAACCG
>JAQVSI010000017.1 GCA_028700625.1 Candidatus Shapirobacteria bacterium | reverse complement strand
TGGTTTTAACTGTGATTTTTTCAATGCATCTTCAAAAATTATTGGATTTGGCTTCATTGCTCCAGCTCCAAAAGATGTAGTTATTGTGTCAAAACTTTTTACGATTGGTGCTGTTTTTAAAATATAATCATAATCCCATTCACTAGTATTAGACAATAATCCAATTTTATATTTTGTTTTCAGCGATTCAATCAATTCCTTCATCCCTTCAATTGGAGTAAATTTATCTTTTGAATAAATTTCTTTTAGCTCTTCATAAGACATCTTTAACCCACAAATATCAGATAATTCTTCGTAAAATTCTTGAGAAGTTATTGCTCCGCTTTCTGCTCTTTTAGTCACATCTGATTTTTTATAAATCAATTCAAATACCTCATCTTTTGTTTTTCCAGTTAAATCACTTACCCTTTTTATAAAAATATCATTAGTAAAAGAACATATTACATTACCAAAATCAAAAATTATTTCTTTTATCATTGATTTATTTTATCATTTTATATCAAAAACTACTAAGTGATACAATGTAGTGGTAGGTGCAATTTTATTATGAAAAACTTAACCGAAATATTAAAAGGAGTACTTGAAGGTTGTGTTTTAGAAATTATTAGCCGAGGAGAAATATATGGCTATGAAATTACTCGTGAACTAAATGCTTTGGGTTTTACCGACATAGTAGAAGGAACAGTGTATACCATTCTCCTTCGATTAGAAAAAAATCAGTTGGTGGAAGTAGTTAAAAAGCCATCCGACATAGGACCGCCGCGAAAATTCTACCTGCTCAACGACAATGGTCGCAAGGAATTACAACTTTTTTGGGCAAAATGGGAATTTGTTTCGTCAAAAATTAACAAATTAAAAATTAACAAACTAAAGGAAAAAAATTAAATATAACCTATTTTATGAAGTAATTAATTGTTAATTATTTTTTCATTTTTTATTTGGGTTAAAATTCATTATGTATATTTTTAAAAAAATATTTTTAGTCATTTTTTTATTAACAGTTTTTATTTTCCCTACTTCAATCAAAGCAATTGGTGATGGTTCATCAATCAATGCTACTGTTACCCAGATAATTGAAGAAAAAGAGATTGAGGTGATGGAGTCTAGCCAGCTTTATCAAAAACTTGAATTAGAATTATCTACTTCTGATCATAAAAAAGTCATCATTGAAAATGGTAATCAGCCAATGGCAAATATTATTAAGTATGTTGTTAATGACCGAGTACTGGTCAACGTTCAAACTGGGCCTGAAGGAGAAGAATATGTAATTATCGATTTTATACGTAAAGACAGTTTAATACTTTTATCAATAATTTTTATAGTCCTTTTGGTGTTTATTGCTAAATGGAAAGGTTTATTTTCTCTTTTTGGGATGATTTTTACATTTGCGGTTGTTTTTGCTTTTGTTTTACCGCGACTCTTGGCTGGTGATAATCCTGTTTTGATTGCCGTAGGGGCTTCTTTAGTAATAATTCCAGTTTCTTTTTATTTAGCCCATGGATTTAATAAGAAAACTACCATTGCTGTAATCAGTTCTATTATCAGTTTAATAATCACTGCAGTTTTTGCCTCAATTTTCACTCAAATAGGTCATTTAACTGGATTTTCATCAGAGGAAGCAGGAATGTTATCACTAGATCGGGGTAATCTAAATATGAAAGGGATATTGTTGGCGGGAATTGTTATCGGTGTTCTTGGTGTACTTGATGATATTACTATTTCCCAAGCTGCTATTGTTGATGAACTAGCCAACACTGCTAAATTAACTAAGGCAAAAGATCTTTACAATCGATCAATGGTCATTGGGAAAGATCATATTACTTCTATGGTTAACACTTTAGTCTTAGCTTATGCTGGTGCATCCTTACCTTTACTTTTAATTTTTACTAACAATCCTCATCCCTTTTCAGAAATCATCAATTATGAATTAATTGCCGAAGAAATAATTAGGACTTTAGTTGGTAGTATTGGCTTAATTTTAGCAGTACCAATTACCACCATGATTGCCGCCAATTGGTACAGAAAAAAATAATTTTATTATTTTTTAATAATTTTTATAGCTTTTCCTTTAATGATTGCTGTTGCTATTTTTTTGTAAGCCTTATCTAAAATTCTCCCAAAAGTTGGTTGAGACACATTCATTTTTTTAGCCGCTTCAATCTGATCCAATCCATCCACATCGTGTAATTTTAGTGCTTCCAATTCATCGTGAAATAATTCCTCTTCTTCTAATGTAGATAGAGGAATACCCCGGGGTTTGAAATACAACACCTCGGGGTTAAAACGTAAACAACGATTTTTTTTAGGTCTAGTCATAGACTTATTTTAAGTCTTCTTCTTGTTTTTTGACATCCTCAAGCTCTTCTTCTAAAGCTTTTCGGTAATCAGACAAAGATTGAAAACGACACAATCCACGTCCCAAACCTCGTCCTAAACCTTTACCACATGGTCCAAAACCTCTGCCTGTAGCTGGGCCTTGACCTAATGGTCCTGTTTTATCTCTGTTTGGCATATTGCCTCCTTAAATAACAATTAATAATAATGAATATATATTCATTATAGTACTTATTAAAATAATGTCAAGTAAAAACTATATTTCCCGTAAAATGCTATCATTAATATAGTTATCGATTAATTACACTAATGAAAAAATATTTAATAATGTCATTTTTATTTCTTTTAGTAGCAATACCAGTGTTAGCTAAGGGTCCGGTTGAAACTCAAGGACAACAATCAACGGGGCAACAAATAGTTGTTTCTAATTCTCAATCAAATTCTACTAATGGCAGCCAGGGTACTGGTAGTCAAAATGCTGTAACTACTTCTCCAACTAAAAAGGCAACAGTGTCACCAACTGGTAATCAAGTTAAAAATACCAACGAAGTTCAAACTCAGAATCAAGGTGAAGATCAAAAGCTTAGTGTTAAAACTCAAGAAAGTGAACAATTAAATCAAGCTGTTAATGATAGTTTAACCAAGGTTTCTGATCAAGTTCATGAATTAATTGAAACCGTCGGTGCCAAAGGTGGAATTGGTCAACAAGTAAAAGAAATTGCTCAGAGTCAAACTAAATTGCAAGAGGAAATTGTTTCAGATGTTTCTAACTTAAATTCCCGAGGAACAATGGCTAAGTTTTTAATCGGCTCAGATAAGAAATTAATTAAATCCATGGAACAGAATATGGAACAAAACCGTCTGATGATCCAACAACTTGAAGAATTAAAACTCCAAACTAAAAACACTGGAGATTTGAAGCAAATCCAAGAAACTATCGAGTTGATGACTTATCAAAATACTTCTCTACAAAATAAAATTGACAAAGAAAGTAAAACAAATGGAATGTTTGGTTGGTTAATTGCTTTATTTAACAAATAGACATCAATATTCATTTTTGATTTGCTTAGAGTTTTAACTTAGAACTTTTCTGTCCCTATATTGCAAACAATTTGTTAAAATCCCACATATGAACAAAGAATTGGTCTATATTAGCAGGGATTTTTCTGCTGGGATTGGAATACCTGATGATGGTAGTCATTTTATTAAAACTAATTCAGACAGAGATTTATTAAATACTCAAAATGATATTAGAGATGTTTTAAATGCTGCTTTTGATATAGAAGATAAGAACTCAATAATTAATAATTTACCAGAAAGGTTCAAAATATCACCAGATGTTAATGTGCAAATTGATTTTATGAACTATGGCAACACTCAACTTGTCTATTTAGCAACTCTATTAGGTTGTAATTATGAAAAAAAATTAGCCGTTTTAATAAATCAGCCAATAACACCTTTAGGAGTAGTAAAAGAAGAATTTGAAAATTTGAAAAAATTATCTCAATTGGATCCTAAATTTATAATAAAACCTTATACCTTTTTTTCCGATGGAAAACACGAATTATATGTTTCTCCTTATATTGAAAAAGCCAAATGTATTTATGGTGGTTATCAAAAATGGGGTATTTTTGACCCTGATCCATTTTATCATTTTGAACCATTTACGAAAGAAATATCTGATCAAATATCAACAAATATGATCGCTTTATTAGTACATTACTATGATAAAAAGAATAACTTAGGTATAGCTAAAACTCAAATAAGTGGAGACGATTTTATTTTAACCAAAGATTGGGATAATAATGGTATTGTTTTGAACAGTATGAGGATAATTGCTGCCCGAAAAATGATACACGTTTCTTTAAAAGAATATTTAGATATTATTCGATCAGAGTTTTCTCAGGCAACACATTATAACGATGAAATAATTAGAAGAGGTGAAATTAAAGTCAATTGCAAATCTTCTACGGCAATACCAGAAAAAATTATTGAAAGAGGAATTAGCTTAGGTTTAAGTTTAAAAAGATAAAAATCTTGCGGAGAGGGTGGGTCTGGAATCTTTCTATCCCTATAAATCGACCTATTTTAAATACAAATTATATTTAACACTACTAGCTCTAGTGAAACCAATACTTTCGTAAAGTTTATGAGCTGGAATAGCCGTATCCAAACAAGTTAAATTTATCGACTTGTAACCATTTTTTTTAGCATAGTCAAAAACAAATTCAAAAAGTTTTTTTGCAATTTTTTGACCACGATAATCTTTTAAGACAGCCACATTAAAAATTTCTAATACTGGTTGAAAAGAAAAGGTAAATAAATCTAATTTATAAAAAGTTATACTTCCAATAACTTTTTCGCCATCTTTTGCCACCACAATTTTGTAATTCGCCTTTGGATTATATTTTTCATATTCGGAGATATTGTTACTCCCATCAAAACATTCATCAATTAATGCTTTATAAGACTCAATATCCGATTTTTTTAGTATTTCTATTTCCATGCCAAATTATACAATGACTAAATGGGTAAGGGAGTGAGATTCGAACTAAATTGAACTTAATACGCACGAATTTACAAAAATATATCGAATCTCCCTTCCTAAGTTATAAGGAAGCACAGGGAATAATCGAATATTGGCGGAGAAGGCGAGATTCGAACTCGCGAGGCCTTGCGACCGCAGACTTTCCAGGTCTGTGCACTGAACCACTATGCGACTTCTCCATTAGGTACGATATTATATCCTACTTTTTAATTAAATTTTCCAATTGAGACTTAGCTTTTTTCAAAAGAGTCTTTTCGCTGTCATAAGCCAAAATTTTAGTTGCTTCTTCAAAACTAAACCAAGCTCTTTCTAAGACCATTTCTGTGTCGTAATATTTTAAATTACTTTGTCCTAAATATTCCATTAAAAAGAAAGTTACTTTTTTGACAATTTTCTTTTTTTGTTCTTTATCCCAAATTAAATAATCATTTGAAGCTAACTTAGTAACTATTTTAGCTTTAACTTGACCTTCTTCTTCCACTTCTCTTAATGCGGCCTCTTTTAAAAATTCATCTTTTTTTAAATGACCTTTTGGAAATTTGTAAACTGCTCCGTTTTGTTCTTTCTTTTTATTTTTTTCACTAGTAAAACTAGAAATAGTTTTAATTAAAAGCCAAAGAGTTTTATTATTTTCTATTTTGTAAACCAAACCACCGGCCGATCTCTCATCATATTTTGCACCATCTTTAATTTCAAATCCATCATTTTTCATAAGTAAGAGATTATATCCTCAATGATTTTACTTGTCGACTGTTGAGGAACAGTTTTTGTTACTTCTATTAATTTAGCTCCAACTATTTTTGCTTGTTCTTTTTTCTTATTTAAATTAACATCATTTTCACTTACGGCAACCACTTTAGGTTTAATTTTTTTAATTATTTCTAAATATTCTTCATCACTTTTCATTTCTGGTAATTTAATTATCCGATCCACTATCTTTAACTTAGTTAAAAATTTAGCTCTATTTTCTTGATTATTTATTGGTCTGTTTTGGCCTTTATTTTTTTTAATATTTTCATCAGACTCCAAAAGTATTACTAAAATATCTCCTTTTTCCTTTGCTTTTTCCAAAAAAGTTATATGTCCTAAATGCACCACATCAAAACAACCACCAACCAAAACAATATTCTCTTTTCCCTTCTTTTTCATCTCTTTATCTCACCAATCCCAATGGTTGATACCAAGTTAATGGTTTTTTACAGACAGGACAAGTTGCTGGAGGAGTTTTTCCTTTGTGAATGTAACCGCAATTTACACATTTCCATTCTAATTCTATTTCTCGATTATAAAGAGTATTGGCTTCTAAATGAGTGGCAATAATAATATATCTTTCTTCATGTTTTTCTTCAACTTCCCTAACTTCTCTGAACAACCTTTCCGCTTCAACATCACCATCAATTTTTGCTTGTTCTTCAAAAGATGGATACATTTCCGTCCATTCATGATGTTCACCTGCAGCTGCCATTTTTAAATTATCCAAAGTATTAGTACTAAAAGGTTCAATTGAAAGATTTTCAGATACTATTACTTTTTCTTTTATCATTTCGAATTCCTCTTCAGCATGAGCCCTTTCTTGATCAGCCGTTTCTTCAAATACTCTAGCAATCCATTCTAGGTTTTGTTTTCTTGCCATCTTAGCAAACATATAATATTTATTTCTGGCTTGGCTTTCACCAGCAAAAGCTTTTAAAAGGTTTTCTTGTGTTTTATTCATATAACTAATTTTACCATTTCAGCTTATTTTCAGTTTAAGATCTATAATTAACTTATGAAAATATTAGTCGTTGAAGATGAACATTTAATTGCCAATGCTTTGAAAAAAGGTTTAGAACAAGAACACTACACTGTTGATTTAGCTTTTGACGGTTTAGATGGTTATGATCTAGCTTCTAGTGGTGATTACGATATTGTTTTATTAGATCTCATGCTTCCAAAGATGGATGGTATGGAACTTTGTCGTCAAATTAGAAATCAACAAATTCATGTTCCGATCTTAATGTTAACTGCTAAAAGTCAGCTTGAAGACAAAATAAAAGGTTTAAATTGTGGTGCTGACGATTACTTAACCAAACCTTTTGCTTTCGAAGAGCTTCTAGCCCGAATTCGCGCTCTTGGTCGCCGTCCCCAAAACACCGCTTCTGAAATTCTTACAGTTGGCGATCTTTCCATTAATTTATCTAATTATGAAGTCATTCGTCAAAAGAAAATAATTTCTTTATCCAATAAAGAATATTCACTTTTAGAATGTCTCATGCGTCACGCTAACAAAATTCTTACCAAAGATCAATTAATTCAACGTGTCTGGAGTTATGAATCCGACATTCTTCCTAATACGGTTGAAGTTTATATTCGTAATCTTCGTCAGAAGATTGACAAAAATTATAAAGTTAAATTAATAAAAACCGTTCGCGGTTTCGGTTATAAAATCAGTGAATAAATTTAATTTAAATTAAATAAATAAAAACATTATGTTTAAACAAGCTCGATTAAAATTAACAGCCTGGTATTTATTAATCATAATGATTATTAGTTTTTCTTTTAGTGTTCTTATCTATCAATTAATTAGTCTTGAAATTAATCGCTTTGCCAACTCTCAACGAAATCGAATTGAAAGAAGAATTTTTCCTTCAAATCAAAATCAACTTTTACCACCAAATATCTCAATAGATGATGATTTGATTGTTGAAAGTCAACAGCGTCTTCTTGTTAATTTGGCTATTATTAATGGTGTTATTTTTCTAATTTCTGGTTCTTTATCTTATTTTTTAGCGGGTAAAACTCTTTCCCCAATTCAAAAAATGACCGAAGATCAGAAACAATTTATTAGCGATGCCTCCCATGAATTAAAAACTCCTATTACCGCTCTTAAATTAATGCTTGAAGTTTCTCTTCGTGATCCAAAATTAGATCTAAAAGAATCAAAAAAAGTTTTAACCAATGCTGTTTTGGCCACCAATCAACTTAAAAATTTATCAGACTCTCTTTTAGAATTAAATAATCTCAATAACAATGGTTCTTCTTTACAATTTAAACCAATTTCGATTAAAGAATTAATGTTTGAATCGGTAAATAAAATCAAACCAAAAGCTGATAATAAAAAAATTACCATCAAAATTAATTTCATCAAAGATAAAATTACTGTTGATAATCAAAAAATTGAAGAATTATTTTTAATCCTTCTTGATAATGCTATCAAATATAGTCCCAAATTCAGTCAAATTAAATTTATTGCTCAAAAAACCAATAAAAAAGTCATTTTTAAAATTATTGATCAAGGTATTGGTATTTCTCCAAAAGATTTACCTCATATTTTCAATCGTTTTTATCGGGCAGATAATGCTCGTACTAAAAATAATGATTCAGGTTATGGTCTTGGTCTTTCTATTGCCCAAAAAATTGTCGACCAACATCACGGCTTCATTAGCGTTAAAAGTCTTCCAGAACAGGGTACCACTTTTAAGGTAGTTTTACCTTTATAAATTTTCAGTTATCTTTCAGTTTTTATTTTTAAAATCCATCATTACTCCTACTGTTAAACAATAAGATTTTAATTCGTCTGCTAATTTGCTAAGATTACCAGATCTATTATGATCAACAAAGCCAAGTCTATTGTAAAAATGCCTGTTTTTAAGGCTCTCTTTACCTTAGCCGTTCCTATTATAATGGCTAATCTTTTTCAGGCTATGTATCAGCTAACCGATTCTTTTTGGGTCGGTCGTCTTGGTGGAGCTGCTTTAGCTGCTGTTTCCATTTGTGGCCCCATAATTTTTCTCGCAGTTTCTATCGGTATCGGTTTTGCTATTGCTGGTTCTACTTTTGTGGCTCAATATTTTGGCGCCAAAAACGACAAAATGGTCAGTCATGCCGCGGCTCAAACCATTTTGATGATTTCTTTAATTTCTCTTATTTTTAGTATTTCCGGCTTTATTTTATCTCCTCAAATACTTCATTTTATGGGAGCCAATGCTGAAATTTTTAATATGGCTTTAGGTTTTATGAGAGTTTCTTTTATAGCTATTATCGCCAACTTTTCCTTTTTTATTTTCCAATCCATTATGAGAGGCATCGGTAAACCTATTATTCCCGTTTATATAGTTGTTGCCACTGTTTTGCTTAATTTTATTCTCGACCCACTTTTGATTTTTGGATTTGGTCCTATTCCTGCTTCTGGCCCAATGGGTGCTGCCTTAGCTACTCTTTTAACCCAAACTATTGCCGCGATTACTGGGTTTATTATCCTTTTTGGCGGTCGTCATGGCATTCATTTAAAAATCAAAGATTTTACTCCAAATTTTAAATTTATTAAAAAAGCTTTTTTGATTGGTTTACCTGCTTCAATAGAACAATCTTCTCGTAGTTTAGCTATGGTTTTAATTACTTCACTTTTAGCTGGTTTTGGCACCGTTGCTATTGCTTCTTATGGTGCCGGTTACAACATTATTCAAGTTGCTATGATGGCCGCCATCGGTCTAGCTGTTGCCAACGGTACTCTGGTTGGTCAAAATATCGGTGCTAAAGATCTCCCACAAGCCAATAGGGTTGCAAAATTAAGTTCCCTTATTGGGTTTGTTATCTTATCTTTTTTTGGTCTAATTGTTTTTATTTTTTCTCGTCAACTTGTCTCATTTTTTATTCCTAACGATCAAATCGTTATAAATGAAGCTTCAAATTTTATTAGAATAATTGCCTTTGGTTTTGGTTTCGTTTCACTACATATGACTCTTGCTAATGTTTTTACCGCTGCTGGGCAAACTACTACCACTATGCTTTTAAGCATTTGTTCACAGTGGATAATTCAAATTCCTTTAGCTTACTTTCTTTCTAAATATACTTCCTTGGGAATTAAAGGTATTTGGTTTTCATTTTTAATTAATAATATTATTTCTTCAATTATTGCTTTTATTATTTTTTCTCGTGGTCGTTGGAAAAAAGGCCGAATTATCGAAGATAATAAATTAACCAGTCAAGTCTCAGAAGAAGTTATAATTGAAAAGGGTATTCATTAAAATTAAATAAATATGTTTATCAAAAAGAAAGTATGAAAATAATTTTTCTAAATGCTTGGCAGGGTCAAATACCCCAAGTTAAAGATTTTATTTTAGAAAATATTTCAACTACTGATATTTTTTGTTTTCAAGAATACGATAATCCTAAAAAAGACATATTTTGTCTAGATTATCTAAAAGATGATTATCAATATTTTTTTGATCATCAAAAAATAGGTAAGGAAGCCAGTTATAATGTTACTTTTGTAAAAAATAATCTAAAAGTTTTGGAAAATAAAACCGTTGGTAAAGAAGATAAAAAAATAGGTTTAGGTATTTTTACTAAAATAAAAACTTCAAAAAATAATATTTTAAATATAGTTAATTTTCATGGCCTTGCTTATCCAGGACACAAACAAGATACTCCAAATCGTCTAAGACAATCTCAGTCAATTGTTAATTTTTTAAAAGATTATTCAGGTTCAAAAATTGTTGGTGGAGATTTTAATCTAGATAGAGATATCAAAAGTACCCAAATCTTTGAAGAGAACGGCTATATCAGTTTAATAAAAAAATTTAATATAACCAATACTAGAAATCGCTTTTCTTGGGAGAAATATCCCAACAGTAAACAACATTTTGCCGACCATCTTTTTATTAGTCCAGAAATAAAAATTACTAATTTTACTGTTCCTTATAACGAAGTTTCCGATCATTTGCCTATAATTCTTGAATTCAATCCCTAGCGGTAGGAGAGGGATTTGAACCCCCATGCCCTTGCGGACGTCCCATTTCGAATGGGGTGCCTTACCAATTCGGCGCATCCTACCAAAAATGAAAAGTGCGCCTACCAAGAATCGAACTTGGATCAACGGTTTCGCAAACCGTCATTCTATCCATTAAACTATAGGCGCGAATAAAACAATGAATTATACCAAATAAAGTCTATTTTTCCCGTTTTTCCAATGGCAACCTGTCTCCAAACCATTTTGTCGTTTTGTCCACAAAATTAAGTGAAGATTCAACTAATGGCAATTTTTTTAAAACGACCTCTTTTATTTTTTCTTTATCCTCTTCATTTATAACTAGTGAAATCTGTCTTGGAATTCTTAAATTAGTTTCAAATTCCAAAATTTCACTGTTTAAGCTTTTTTTGAACCAAAATCTCAATAATATATCCCAACTATATTTCGCATCTCCAAAATAAACACCTCTATTAGTTATTTTATTTTTAACTTTTTCTGGTGGAACTGTTGATAAAACGTAATATAGAAATAAAACCGAAACCAAGGCCACTACTAAAAAGAATTCTTTTATAAAAATCAAGACAACTGAAAACAAAATTAAAATTGCAATTGCTGTAATCCAAAAATCTTTATCTCTTTTTTTAAATGATCTTTCCGGAGCTTCCCATTGGAACAATATTTTCTCTTCGTTGGTATTTTTTATGATCTTATCAACTTCTTCTGCCATATATTATAATCATAAAGCATTTGCTAAAAATTTGATATACTTGAACACATCTAGGAAGGGTGCGGCGAATGGTAAGCCACAGGTTTGCTAAACCTGCGTCAATAAAATGGCATGTGGGTTCGACTCCCATCCCTTCCGCCAAAGGGTCAAAGTTCTATGCGACCCCAGTACTAGTCAAGTATCTCCCCAACCTGTTGGTGTATATTCTCCAAAAACAACATTTTTCGGTTTTACAGCCTGTAATACTAAAATCTCAAAAATTTATTTTAAAGAATGAAATTTCGTTAAAAGATTATTAATAGATCTTTTTATGTCTGAATCTTGTTGAGTTAATTCTTCTTCACTTAAAACTGAATAATATTTCCATTCTCCGCCGATGTTTATTTTCATCATATCAGCCAAAAAGTAACCAGGGGTTCTAGTAGTATTAATTTGAGCAT
>JAQVSI010000049.1 GCA_028700625.1 Candidatus Shapirobacteria bacterium | reverse complement strand
ATACCGAGAGAAATATCGACTATCATATTTCAATTCCTTATTTAATACCCAAATCCAAAACTCATAAATCACGCCGTTCATTGAGTCGAACTCTTTTTTTCTTTCGCTTACCTCCTGTTTTGTCAAAATTGAATTGGCACTAATTCTTAACGGCAAAATACCAGCCTCCGCAGACTCATATTTTTGGTAATATCTATACTTAGCAAAAATACCAAGCTTAATTTTTGTTAAATTAATAACGCCAATAGCTTTCAAAAACCAATCCTGCTGTTCACGGAGTTTAATCCAAAGCCGTCCTATCCTTTGAACGTTTACATGTATCTGATTATTCCATATGTGTCTTGATAATGCTGATGCAATAGGTAATCCTTTATATTTTTTGGTCAAAACATTATCCTCTTGAGATGGCAAAAAAATACCACCGTCAGAAATAAAAAAAGGAATGTTTTGCCTAAGATTAGTATCAAAAGGTTGAACATTATCATTTAAAAAATTAAGGAAAGTATTATCTCCAACGTTAATGTCCCTAATTGGACGAACTTCAGTACCGAATCCGTAATCAATATTAGCATATACTTTCGTTTTTGTTTTAGCTATAATCTTTTGAAAACATAAATCTTTGCCACATCCTTTGAAACCTAAAGTCATATTACTACCAGTTTTGAAAAGCCTCAAAAGTCTTTTAGTATTGCTTTTTAAACGTAACACAGCAAATACGGCTATGAAAAATAAGACGATTACTATTAAAATTATGATGTCTTTCATTTCATTAACCTAAAAGGAGATAATACAACACCAAAAGCCCACCCAACAATCCTAAACAAAATAGCTACAACTCCAAAAGTGGCAAGCCATGATAAGACAACAGCTACATTGTAAACATCACTTAAAACTGATGGATTATTAAAAACATTGTTAAGCATAAAATCAAGTATTAAATCGTACATACACAATACCCCCAATCATTCTAATTATTAAAAACCACATTAAAGCAAAACAAATCATTAAAACAACATCATTAATACTTAGTTCATTAGCAACAAAAGTATATTCAACATTTTTCTCAACATCAAAATCTTCTACTTCGAAATTTTCATAACTTCCAAAAAAATCAATATAGCAACTAATAAAATCTGGATTAGTCACATCATAGCCAGTCTCTAACCATAAAACAGCATTATCAAGACTACCGGAATAATCAACCGGTAAAACGTAACAATAAACGTCAAAATTAAAACCATTTTGATAATAAGAAAATGACTGAAAAAAATTAATGCTATCATCTAAAATATACAAATTATTAAAATCTAAATCAATCTCATCAACACCATAATCTAACAATAAAGAATCATTCTCATCAATTAAAGAAGCGTTAATATTCCATAGTGACATAACACCAGAACCAACGCTTAATAAATCAAAATACTCATAAGGGCCAAACGTAACAGAACCATCAGCATTTATGATTAAAGTAGAATTATAATACTCATCATAAATATCCATATCTTGAATAAAGCCTAAAGTTCGGTTAGCTCCATAATAAGAAAATGGATCTAAATCACTTTTTTCAAAATTGGCTAATAAATAATCTTCAAACGTAATCGTCTGGTCAAAATATTCACCCTCATCAACCAAACTATAAGTAACAGCGCCTAAGCTAACAAAACCAAAAGACAACAACGACACCAACCAAACAAAAAACCTCAATACAAGCATTTTTTAATCACCCCTTAATAATACCATATACAATAAAGAAAACCACGCCTACGCCACCCATAATCGTCCATACCTGAATGTTTATACCAAAGAAATCAAAACTATAGGTCAAAAAACTATAAAGAGCATTACCAAGACCATAAACCAAATACCAAACGTCCCAAAAAAAGTCGACGAAATTACCCATTGCCGCCACCCCTACGCAACCAGAAAAAACGACCAATTAACCCAATAACTAAAGGGAAGAAAATAAAGAAACTTAACTTAACACCGTCAAAAACCTCAATGTTAAAAATAGCAGCTACTCCACTCATCATGTTCAGAAACCAAGCAGAAGTAACGGACGAATTAACACCCTCAAGATAGCCATCATCATAACCCTCATCATATTGGTTAACATCAGTCAACAAAGCAGCCGCCTCAAGATAACCAGTACGATAACCGTTATTATACTGTTCAATATCATTAACAACGTTTGGCACAACTGCTAAATCGTAAAAAGTAAACTGTAAAAATGAATTAAGTGACGTTTCTAAACCGTTTGACAAAGCATATAAAATATCACTGTCCTCAGCGTATACCGTCAAATTAAAACATATCTGTAAATAATCATAAAGCCCAGTATTAAGACCTGTTCCAAAAATGTATGAACTAATATTATTATCAATACCAAGTTTTAAAAAATCAACAATACCAGCAGTTTGAACGAATGAATAATCTTTATAGTAATCAACCTTATAATAGCTTTGGCTTGTTGAACCACTCGACCCATATAATTCTATTCCATAATTATCAAAAAGCTCATCAATTATACCGCTATTAAAATATGGAAACAAAACAACAATATCATCTCCAGAATTACTCATAGTAATATACGTATAAACGTCATATAACCCCGCTGACGGGCTTTGATAATACCAAGTAGTGTTAACTATAGGGAAATCACTACCATAGCGCACAGCCAAATTATCGTCATCATAAACGACGGCTGCATTAACAGAAAATGTTAATAAACAAACACTAACAGTCATAAACGATAATATAATTACCAATAATATTTTTTTCATCATAACACCCCTTTTTTTAATTTAAAAAGGCAATAGGCCAACGCCCACCGCCTATTTTTTTTAGCCTTTCATTCTTACGAAACCTTGAATCCAAGATATAAACTTTCGGGCCATTGAATAAACGATACCTACAAGCAATAGAACGCCCGGGAACGTAAAGTATCCC
>JAQVSI010000048.1 GCA_028700625.1 Candidatus Shapirobacteria bacterium | reverse complement strand
GTCAATTGTTTACCTTTACAGATATTCAATTCCAAATCTCCAGCCAGTGGTCTAAGACCAACAATTTGGCCAGCATAAACCATTTCTGTAGGAGAAATAAAAGTAATACCTCTTTTTTGAGCTAAATCTAATCCAAAAGACAAAGCTTTTCCAGATTCAAAGGCAATTAAAACACCATTTCTTTCTTTTTTAGTTTCTTCTTGCTTTGGTTCGTAACCTAAAAATAAAAAATTCAAAGAAACCATACCCTTAGTTTCAGTCATCAAGGCGCTTCTCAAACCTAAAGCACTTCTTTCACTAATTTTATAAGTCATTCTAGTTCCAAATTTCTCATCAGTTTGCATATCAAGCATTTCTGCTTTTCTTTTACCAAGTTCAGAAGTAATTGTTCCGACATATTCGTCTGGAGTAATAATAATCAATTCATTAAAAGGTTCATAAACTTTTCCATCAATGGTTTTGAAAATAACTTCTGGCTTACCGACTTCCATTGCATAACCTTCACGTCGCAACTTTTCAATTAAAATAGCCAAATGTAATTCACCTCGACCCGATACCAACATTCGGATACTATCATTTGGATCATCTTCAATTTTTAATCCTAAATTAGCTTCCACTTCTTCTCTTAATCTTTCTTTAAGCTCACGACTAGTTAAAAATCTCGATTCTTCTCTAGCAAAAATAGATGTATTTGGTCCAAAACTAGCTTTTAAGGTTGGTTCTGCCACTTCAATAGTTGGCAAAGCCACTTGATAACTAGGGGATGTTAAAGTTTGGCCAATTTCAATTTCAGAAATTCCAGAAAGATACACAACTTCACCACTATTAGCGTCTTGAACTTCAACTTTGTTAATACCTTCGTTAACATACATTTTTTCAACTTTAAAATTACCCAACACTTTTTGGTCAGGTTTAACCAAAGAGATAAAGTCTCCTTTTTTAACTATGCCTTGATGAACTCTTCCCAAAGCCAATCTACCTAAATATTCATTTTTTTCAAAAGCGGAAACCAACATTTGAAAAGGTTTATCTTGATTTGTTTCAGCGTTTGGAATATATTTTAAAATAGTTTCAAAAAGGGGAGTCATATCACCAGAAACATCCATAGATTCTGGCATTTCTAAGAATGTTTTTCCATCTCTACCAATAGCGTAGATAATAGGAAAATCTAAAAGTTCTGGATCATCAGCTAAAGATAAAAATAAGTTTTCAGTATCAGAAACCACATCTTTAACTCTTTGATCTTTTCTGTCGATCTTATTAATCACCAAAATTACTTTTAGTTTATAATCCAAAGCTCTTTTTAGAACGAATTTAGTTTGAGATAATGGACCTTCAGCGGCGTCTACGATCAAAAGAACACCATCGGCCATATTTAAGACTCTTTCCACTTCACCGCCAAAATCAGCGTGTCCTGGAGTATCAATAACGTTAATTTTAGTATTTTTATAAAAAACAGAGGTATTTTTAGATAAAATAGTGATTCCTTTTTCCCTTTCTAAGTCATTGCTATCCATAATTCGATCAATATTCATCTCGGCTTGATTATCTCTAAAAGAGTGTGTTTGTTTAAGCATTGCATCGACTAAAGTGGTCTTACCATGGTCAACATGGGCTATCACTGCAATGTTTCTTATGTCGGTAAATTTTGGCATTTGTAGATTGTACTATAATATTGAAATTTTGCAAGAAATTAGGTTAATTTCATTATATTGATTATAATAGAATTTATGAACATTTTTGTCAAAAAAATACTATTTTTTTTATTAATTCTATTATTTTTTGTTTTTGTTTTATTTTCCTTCTTCCAAAAAAAACTCACCAAAGAAAAGATTGAAAATAAAATAAATCAAACTATTGATAAAGTTGAAGAAGTTAAAGAAACAATTATTCCAGAGCCAACTAAAATTTTAGAATCTGGTTTACCTAATAAATATCTTATTAAAACTGCCTTTGTTCCCCAAGCTCCAGAAAAAAACTGGGATCAACCATGGCAAGACGCCTGCGAAGAAGCCTCGCTTCTTACTGTCGATTTTTATTACAAAAACAAAACAACAACTTCAGAAAATACCAGAGACGCAATTTTAAACATGATTTCTTTTGAAGAAACTCAAAATTTTACTAAAGATATGAATATTGCTCAAATGGCTACCGTTGGTGAAAAATATTTAAAATATCAACCTAAAATTATCGATAATCCGACTGTTGAAGACATTAAAAAATATTTAACTCAAGATATTCCTATTATTGTTACCGCCAATGGTAAAACTTTATATCAAGAAAATAAACATTTTAAATCTGGTGGCCCTTATTATCACAGTTTAGTAATTCTCGGCTACGACGATGACAAAAAACAATTTATTGTTCATGATGTTGGTACTCAATTTGGTGCTTATTTTCGCTATTCTTATTCACTATTAGTCGAAAGTATTCATGATTTTCCTGTTTCTGGCAACAAAGAAGATATTAATAAAGGTGAAAAAAGAGTTTTAGTTTTGTTAAAATAACCTTTATGAATTTAAAAAACAATTTTAAAATTATTAGTTTATTAATAGTTTCTTCTTTATTACTTTCTGCTTGCACTAATAAATATGCAGATCAAAATTTAAATATGAATCAAATAAATACTCAAAGTCCAACTTCAGCCCCAACCACTATACCAAACACTTCAGCTTCTTCGGCCAACCAGAACAATGGTGAAACAATAGTTTCTTTAAAAACTAAAGATGGAGAAATGCTTATCAAACTTTATTCAAAGGAAACCCCAAACACTGTTTCTAATTTTATTAACAAAGTTAATACTGGTTTTTATAAAGGTCTAATTTTTCACCGAGTTATTCCAGGTTTCATGGCTCAAGGTGGCGATCCAACTGGCACCGGCACTGGAGGGAGTAAACAAAAATCAGAATTAAACGATATTCCTTTTGTTCGAGGTAGTCTTGGTCTAGCCAGAACTGCCGAAACTAACCAAATTAGTAATGACAGTCAATTTTTTATCTGTTATACAAATGAA
>JAQVSI010000047.1 GCA_028700625.1 Candidatus Shapirobacteria bacterium | reverse complement strand
CATCCAACCCATTATTTGTTTCACCATTACTTATTTTTTCAATACTTTCAGAATTAACATCTTGTCTGTTTGAAAAATCCAAGTTAATACTTATAGCAGGTCTTGAAACTGAATCTGTTTTTGCATTTTTTATTCTGTTTATTATTGTTTCCAAATCAGTTGCTTTGTCAACCATAACAACTTGTTCTACTCCTTGAAACAAATCGTCATTTATTCCGTTTAGCTGAGCCTGTTGGAATAATATCTTTAAATCTTCCATTTTCATATCTTGTAAATTAATTTTTGAATAAAACAATAATTCGCCGTTTATTTTATCAAGATATGCTCTTATTTGTTTGCCGTCTCTTTCGCCTATAACTATTCCTTTTTTACCTCTTTTAATTTCTTTACTGTCTGCAATTCTTACACTTGCAACATTAAAACCCTGCGCTCTAAGTTTTTGAGCTTGTTCATTACTGTCAATAATTATCAAATTTGATTTGATATCATAATTTATTTTATCTTCCAATATTTTTTCTGCCAGTTCGTCGCTTATCTCTTTTGCTGTAACTATTTTTACAGCCGTTCTGGTAATTATTTTTAAGGTTTTAACAGTATCCACAGTTCTTATTGCTGCATGAGATATAAAATTCTTTTTAGGAAATGCTTCAGAATTTATGCTTTCTCTATTAATCTGAATCTGTTGTATCTGCACATCAAATTTTCTCTCGCCATTCCCATATTGTTTTATGTTTATTTCAGAATCAGGCTTATTTAACATAAGAATAATATTTAATTTATCAAATAATTCTAACTTACTCATACCAGAAAGGATTTTACCAGTAACAGGACTGATTTTAACATCAATACTTTCATCACTATCATCAGATTTAATATTTACATAAATATATGAATTCGGATCATTAATATATTTAAATTTCGCTAAGACTTCAAGTTTTGATTTTTCCACAACCCATTTTGAACCATTTTTTGATATTTTAAAAATAAAATTTGCATATTCATTGATTCTTAAAAATAAAAAACCTAACATTGAATTTGTTCGTTCCATTACCTCATACCCAAAAGAACGATTTTTATGTTGAAATTTTCCATTTTCATCAAAATTTTTAAAAACAATTTGCTGTGTATTATAGAATATTAATGTTTTATCACCTTCCATAAATTTTTTATCTGATTCTCGACTTATATTCCCCCTTTTAGATAAAAGAAACATTTCACCATTAATTTTGATTTTAAAATATTCTTCTTTTTTATTATCATCATTGAATTCCAAGTTGTACAATCCTAATATCCCAAAATCAAAAACATTTCCAATATTTGTATTATAGAAATAATATTTTCCATCATATCGAAAGAAAACTCCTTTATTTTGAATTTCAAAAAATATTTCAGCAGATTTTTTTGGAGATACCCATTTACTATTTATTTTTTTAAGTATAATTGTACCGTTTTTTTCTACCAAATTATTTGAAATAGTAAATTCTTCCGATAAATTTTTCATATATTCATAAATTTGATTCTGAAGATTTTGATAATTATAATCCTTATTATTTTGTAGCATCATGCCCTTTCTGCCATAAACCTTATTAATTGAGTCAAAATCCAATTGTCCATCAGATTGTAAATATTTAGATTTTGAAAGCTTATATATAGATTTTATTGCTCCATTTTCCAATATATCACATATATAAATATTCCCGTTAACATTCTTTATATATAAAACCTGTTTATTACCAAAACTGTCTCTTTCATTTAAAGCTATTACAGCATCAGGTTCGGAATAAATATCTTTTATATATTTTAATTCATCAATTCTAAATGAATAATCATATGCAAATTCGTTTTCAGAATAATATTCATCACCTGTTGCGCTTTTACGCTGATTAAAACCAGGCATATGACCTTCACATATATGAATCCATGTTTCCAAACTCAAATTATCATTTATCACTTTATTTTTAGCATCATTATAAGTTTTAAACGCATAAAGTCTCGGCACAAAATTTAATTTACTCCCGAAAACACTTAATATTTCATGTTTGATATGTTTAACAAAAATGATAATTATGTCTTTCTCTTCTTTTGTAAGTTCTCTTTTTTCATTATTTTCTATTTCTTGTATAATTTTTTTTACGCCAAAATTATTTTCATCAACTGTAAAATCACCTTTTTCATATAACGAAACCAAATCATCAAAAATTATATCAGCATAGCTGATTATTTCCGGCGATCTAGAAAAAGCATCAAACATAAATTGTTTTTGTCCTAATAAAATACTTTTTGTTATCCTTTCTACACTTAGTTGAACAGCTTTTAAATTATGCTCGGATAATTTAAGATTATTTATTCTATCTTTTAAAATTTCTTTGGTTGCATCAGCAATAAAAGGAATTTCTTTTTCCCAATCAATTAGCAAATCATTAAAATCAATATTTTCAGCAATATTTTTAAAAATATCAGAATTTGATTCAATCTGAGAATTATTTTTTTGCAATATATTAATTTGAATCCCTTTTAATATTTGTATTTGATTCCAAGAGAAGTGTGTTATCCATTCGGTAAGAATTACTGCTGGAACTATTAAAAGAGGCGACAGCGGACTTATTGCGACCGTAACGCCGATTCCGATTGACAATGCCCTTATTACCAATACAACTATTTTCATTGCCATTGTTGGATTATCATGGCTCTCTATAAAGTTCGGACTCCACAATGAAAACGTTTCAAAAATTACGCCAAGTGCTGTACCCAAAACAGTGTATCTGAAATTCTCTCCAATCTTATTCGCTTTTGCACTATACAGCCATTTTATAAAATTACTATTTCCTATTTTATTGAGATATTCAACAGTTGACTTACTCTGTAAAGAATTTTCAGTTTTGTCCAATTCGGATATTTTTTCAGGAATAAATTCCATATAACCAAAAGCTTCTTTTGCTCCTGCAAAAATAATAATATGGCTGTCTGCTTTACCTTCACCTTCGATATCTTTTGAACTATCCCAATACCAATTTACATCTTTATCGCTCCTTGGAGAATGACCTACCACAAGCATTTTATTAC
>JAQVSI010000004.1 GCA_028700625.1 Candidatus Shapirobacteria bacterium | reverse complement strand
AAATTACATTAATTGGACCGACTGCTTCCCCAATTGTTCATGGACATCAGTTTTTTCAAGGCCCACTTATTTATTATTCTTTAATTCTGGTAATGCTAATGTCTAATTGGAATGTAATAGTGGCCTCGTATTTTTTGGTTTTTTTTAATTTTTTAGCATTAATATTTTTATACTTATCAACCAAAAGAATACTTAATAAAAAAATAGCGATAATAACATCTGTAATTTTTGTTTTTTTACCAATTTCGATTAATTTTTCTAATTTTTTATGGAATCCAAATTTTTTATTGATTCTAACCCCTATTTTTATCTTTTTAGGATCGAAAGCATTAATTGAAAAAAAATGGTGGTATTTAATTTGGGGAATTTTTGGGGGAATATGTTTTCAATTTCATTTTCAATTTGTTTTAATATTGTTTTTTGCTTTTTTATTTTTAATATTTAAAAAACAAGAAATAAAAAATATATTATTGTTTCCAGTTGGGGCTTTAATAGGATACTCACCACTATTGATTTTTGACCTAAGAAATAACTTCTACAATATAACAACAATAATAGAGTGGTTTAGGTTTGGAGGAGATGAAAAAATAGCTACTCCAATATATTATTTTCTATCTTTTGTACCTTTTCTTTGTATGGGACTAGCTTGGTTAATAAATAAAATAAAAAATAAATTGATTTTGATTTTATTGTTAATTGGGTTGGTTGGGTATTCTTTTTATATAAAAATTAATCAAAAAGAGGCTTTGGGAATGCCAAATGGTTGGAGTTATGTTTTACAACAAGAAACAATAAAAAAAATATTAGAAAATGGATGCCCAAATAATTTTAATGTAGCAAGTACTAACAGTGGGGATACTAGAGCTTATGATTTGAGATTTTTATTAACAGCTAAAAGCTGTCCACCGATGGGAGTAGAAGACTATCCAAAAGCAGAAAAGTTGTTTTTAATTGCACCAACAGACAGACCGCTAGAGACAGAAACTGTTTGGGAGGTGTCTAGTTTGGGGAAATTTAAGATAAATCAAAAAATTGAGATATCAAAAAATATTATTTTTTATGAATTAGAAAAGATAAAAAACTAAGATTTTTTAAATGATTTAGATTTTTCTTTGTCTTCATACATTAAAACATCTGATCGATCAATTACTTCGGTTAAACTAGTGTCTGTTTTTGGGTCAATAAAAGAAAAACCAATAGCAACATTGATTGAAAAAGGAGAATGTTGTTCTTTTTCTATTTCTTGGTTAACTTTTTGACAATTTGTTCTAATTCTTTCAATAAAAAATTTTTCAATATCATCGTCTGATTTGTTTTCAAAATTAAGATTTTCTAATAAAATTCCAAATTCATCACCACCCATTCTAAAAATGAGATCATCTTTCCTAAAACTTTGAATTAATACATTAGAAACTTTTTTTAATAAAAGATCTCCAACTCTGTGGCCATGAAGATCGTTAGTCTCTTTAAAACCATTAACATCAATAGAAATGAAAGCTGACAACTCGTCTTTAATTTTAAAATTTTCAATGGTTTCTTCTAAAAAATTGCGATTATAAAGACCTGTTAATTTATCTTTATACATTTTATTAAGGTCTTCTTGCCTTTTTCTATCAAATTTAAGACAGGCGTCTAAAGTACCACATCCAGTAAAAGTACCTGTTTTAAGCAAATAAGTTAGTTCATTTTCAGGGCGAATACCTTCTCCCTTGGTAGAGTGGGGAATGAGATTGTCTGTAAATCTTTCATTTTGACCTTTTTCCATGGGAATAGTATACATTAATAGAGGTAAATAAACTTGAAAAAATAAATGATATAATTCTTGCATACCCCCAAATTAAATTTTAAATAACGTGGAAATTTTTATGAACGAAAAAATAAAAAAACAATTGGAAACATTTTTTGGTCAATTTGAGTTAATTAAATATAAAAAAGGGCAAGTATTGTTTAGACCAGGAGAAAATTTAAACACTGCTTATATAGAAAAGAGTGGCTTTTTAAGAGCCTATGTGATTAATAATGGAAAAGAGGCAAGTTTACCCAGTTTAAAACCATTGTTCTTTTGTGCAGCCTTAAATGGTCTTCATAAGAAGACTAATAAATATTTTGTGGAAGCAATAACTTCAGTTGAGCTTTGGGCAGTGCCAATGAGTGAATTTGTAAAATTTATAGAAAAAGACACTGAAATACTTAAAGCTGTTAATGAAAAATTAATTGAGGACTTAATCGATTTGTCTAATAGCTGGCAACAGATTGTGGCTGGCGACGCAGCTAGTAAAGTGGCAGGGTTAATCTGTATGGTAGCTAGAGAAATTGGAGAAAAAAAGGGAGATGAAATTTTGATTAATTTCAATACTCCACATAGAGTTTTGGCTAGCATGGCTGGTTTAACAAGAGAAACAGTAACTTTACAAATTTTAAAATTACAAAAACAAGGATATCTTTATAATAAAAGTAGAAAGATAGTTATAAAAAATATTGAAAAAATTAAAGAGATTGCTAGAATTTAATTATGAATAACAGAAAAATTTTTAGATCAATTGAAAATTATATGATTGCAGGAGTTTGTGGTGGTCTAGCTGATTATTTTAAAATAGACAGTTCGTTAATTAGAATAATTTTTGTATTATTGGCAATAGGTGGAGGTAGTGGAATTTTGATTTATCTAATTTTATGGTTTGTTGTTCCAAAAGAAGTTGGTACTGAAAAAGAATTTAAAAGAGAGGAAAAAGTAAAAGAGTTTACTGAAGATGTTAAAAATAAAGCGAAAACGATAGCAAAAGAAATTAAATCGGATGTTAAAATTGAGAAGATGAAAAAAATTAATATTTTAGGAATTATTTTAATATTAATAGGATTAGTGGCTATTTGGAATCAAATATCGCCAATTATAATTGAGTGGAATTTTTTCTGGCCAGGATTATTAATCTTGATTGGAATTTTTATAATGTTTAAGAAATAATTTTATTATTCTCGGCAACAATCTAGAATTTTGTTGATGGTTTTACCAATTGTTCCCATTAAACTTTTTTGAGCCAGAGGTTTTTCTTTTTTTGATACAAACGCATCATGATGTGTTCCTATATTGGAATCAATTAGGCCTAGATTTAAACCCCAAAAAAGATTGTAAAGATCAAAAGATTTTTTAAAATAATCATTAGCTTCTCTTTTGTCACCTTTAGTTAAACTTTTAGTGCCGACTTCCATAAGTCGCATGGAGGCTGACAAAAGATGTTTACTGGTACACCAAACTTCACCTTGACCTTCTTTAACAATCTTTTTCATTAATTCTTTTCGCATCTCACGAGCAGTGTTTAAAACGTCAATATATTTAGTGTTACCTAATTTTTGAGAAGTAAAAAACATATGTTCCTCAATACCAATTAAATTCATGATAGCTAAGGATAAATCTTCACCAGAAGAAAGGTCTAGTTGGTGACCTTTTTCTAATTTTTTAGTGTTATTAATAAATTTTTCGATGTCTTTTGAAATCATAGTTTTAATTCTCTCTCCGGATAAACCGGTATCTCCCCTTAATAAAGGGAGAGATTTTAATTTATAATTTTAAAATTAATTTAAATAGTAAAGTAAAAATAATTAATAAACCAACTGGAAAAACAACTTTTTGGTAAGGGAAAAGAATTTTGTCACTATTTAATTTGCGTGATTTGCGATCTATGAATATACCAAAAAACATAACAAAAAGACCTAAAATTTGACCAAAAATAATTTTATCTAAACCTAAAATTTTATTAGTAACGACACCAATTTGATTAGTGTAATAAAAATAAAAAAGAGTAAACCCAAGCATTAAAAGCGAAAGAATAATTGGACTGCCTAAAATTCGATTTTTTATTTTAGGAGCTAACCAAAAAGAAATGGCAGTATTTAAAGCAGAAATCCAAAGAGAGACCAAAAAGTCATCTACTCCTAATTTTTGAGCAATGAGCATGCCACCACCAACAGTAACGATGCAGACGGGACATTGAGCGTAGACTGTTTTTACTAAAAACATAAATTTATTCTATCAATTTTTAATGTTTTAAACGAGTTTGGCAATTAATAATGCGATTATGTTTTTGTTCAAAATCAGCTGAAATAGGCTGATTGGTTTTTTTGTAAAAAGAATAAATGGCTTCAGTTAAAGCATCGATGGCCAAAAGAGAACAATGAATTTTGATAGTTGGAAGATCATCGAGAGCTTTAACAACGTCTTTATTGGTGATTTTTAAAGCTTCAGTTAGAGTTTTCCCTTTAGTTAGATCGGTAACAACGCTACTAGTGGCAATAGCAGCGGCACAACCAAGAGTTTCAAATTTTATATCTTTAATAAAATCTTGTCCTTGTTTGTTTTTGGCTATTTTTAAATAAAGTTTCATAACATCACCACAGGCCAAATTTCCAACTTGACCAACGACGGTGGGATTGTCCATAGAACCGAAATTATGAGGATTTCTGAAGTGTTCGAAAACTTTTTTGGAATACATAATTATCCTTTAAAAGGCGAAAGTGCCCTAAATTTATTAATAACTTGAGGTAAAACTTCTAAAAGATAATCCGCTTCGGCTTTGGTAGAAAAACGACCAAGGCTAAAACGAAGAGAGCCATGAGCTTGTTCTGATTTTAAACCCGTGGCTAGTAGGACATGACTTGGTTCGAGAGACATAGATGAACAAGCTGAACCAGTGGAAGCGGCAATTCCAAAAAAATCTAATTCTAAAAGAAGAGACTCCCCTTCAACTCGATCAAAAGAAATATTAATATTATTAAAAAGACGTTTAGTAGGATGACCATTAAGATGAGAATCGGGAATAGTTTTTAAAATATTATTAATTAGATAATCCCTAATTTTGGTTAGTTTTTCTTTTTCTTGATCAAAATTTTTGATGGCAATTTCGGCTGCTTTAGTAAAACCAACAATGGCAGGAAGATTGACAGTGGAAGAACGAAAACCAAACTCATGACCGCCACCATGAAGAAGAGGTGTAATTTTAGTGCCGGTTTTAATGTAGAGAAGAGCACTTCCTTTGGGACCGTAAATTTTATGAGAAGAGGCAGTTAATAAATCTATATTTAATTTAGATAAATTAATAGGAGTTTTGGTAAAACTTTGAGAAGCATCGGTGTGAAAATAAACTCCGCGATCGTGACAAATTTGACCAATACTAGCGAGATCTTGAATAGTGCCGATTTCATTGTTACCGTGAATTATAGAAACTAAAATAGTGTCGGGGCGGATAGTTTTTTTAAGCTCATCTAAATTTAAAAGACCAAATTTATCGACAGAAATTTGACTGATTTCAAAACCTTGAGTTTCTAACCATTTGGCACTGTTTAAAACACAATCGTGTTCAATTGAAGAAATAATAATGTGTTTACCTTTGGACTTGTTGGCAAAAGCAACTCCTTTTAGAACGGTATTGTTACTTTCAGTGGCCGAACTGGTGAAAATAATCTCTGAAGATTTAACTTTTAAAATATCAGCAAAAGTTTGACGACAAGATTCAACTATTTGAGAAGCACTGTTGCCGTATTTATGAAGAGACATAGTGTTACCAGAATAATTTTGAGAAAAATAAGGTAACATGGTGGCTAAAACTTCAGAGTCAACCGGAGTAGAAGCAGCATAATCGAGATAAATTGATTTGTTTTTGAAATTAGACAGTTGATCGAGGGTAATAGAACTTAAAACATAACCAAACCCAGATTGAATTTTTTGCCAAACTGATTTACTTTGACAAGTACAAAAATCTGGACAAGTAAATTCTGCCTTTTCTAGGGCATTTACAACTTTACTTAATGTAATTTTTTTAGGGTCACCGTTAATGGAATAACCACCACAAGCTCCTCTTTCGACTTTTAAAATTCCAGCTTTTTTTAATTTAGAAAAAATTTTTTCAAGGTAATCACTAGAAATATGTTCTGCTTCGGAAATTTTCTTGACAGAACAACAACAATCTTGATTTAGAAGATTAGCTAAAGCCATGAGACCATAGCGAGACTTGGTTGACAAATTCATATTGGACAATTTTAGTCCGAATTAAAAAATTTGTCAATTGTTAAATTAAACCCTCTGTCCTTCGGGCATCTCTCTTGACAGAACGATTATATTTTTGGCATTTAGGGCAATAAAAAGTGCCACGGCCGCCGATTTTAATTCTTTTAATGGGAGTTTGGCAAACTAAACAAGGCTCATTATTTCGCTGATAAACCTGAAAACTGAATTGATGGGTACCAGCTGAACCATCTGGATGAATATACTTATTATCTTTAGCAGTAGAACCACCAGCTTTTATTGAATCCATCATAATTTTTTTTAAAAAATGGACTAGTAATTCTGATTTTTTTAAATTAATTTTGTTTGAAGAGGTAGAAGGATTAATTTTGGCCAAAAAAAGAGCATCGTTGGCATAAATATTACCAATGCCAGCAAATTTATTTTGATCGAGCAATACTGTTTTAATTGGTCTGGACGTGTTTTCAATCTGGTTATAAAAATATTTGGAAGTAAATTTAGAACTTAAAACGTCTAGTCCGAGATTTTTTTGATAATCAAAAAGCTCATCTGGAGTTAAAAGTTTAACCCAGCCAAATTTGCGCTGATCGTTAAAAAATAACTGAGATTTATTGGAAAAAGTAAAAACAAGACGAGTTGATTTATTGGGCCATCCTTCGCTAAAGCTATGGAGTGGTGTCGGGTGACCGAGTGTTGAAACCCCCTCCCGAAGGTTCGGGGTCCCCCTTGAAGAAGGGGGACTATATATTATCTGTCCGGTCATTTTTAGATGAAAAAGTAAAATAAAATTATTGGCTAAATGCAGAGAAAGTTGTTTACCGATACGAGATGTTTTGATGATTTTTTGGTTAATTATTTTTTTTGGGTCACCGGAAAAAGATTTAGGACTAATAATTTCCAAATTAGAAATGGTTTTGCCAATTAAATGGCTGTTTAGAAAAAGTCGAACAACTTCAACTTCCGGAAGTTCTGGCATATTATAATTATACTAGATCGTCGAAATCGATGGCGGAGATAGCTTTATTTTTAGCAAGATGATCAACGGCTACAGACATATCAGCTAGGCTGTCTTTGATTTCTGAAAAGGAATTTAAATAAGTTTGAGTAGAACCAATATAACTCATTATTAAAACTAATTCAGAAATTAATTTAGTGCCACCGGAAACAGAAAGAATAAGGTAAGCAAAAATTAAAACATAAAAGAAGACAGCTGTATTTTGAAGAGTAAACCATTCCGTAAAACACCAATTAGATAGACGGGAGAAATGACGACTGAAAGTTTTTTGTTCCAGATCAACATCATTTGTTTCTTGGAGTTTGGCATAATAAGTTTCAGTTTTAGTATTTTGGATGTCTTTAAAATTGACATAATGCTGGGTGGTGTAATAGTCAATCGTGTAGTAAACAATAATGTAGGCAATTACTAAAATAAAAACCTTAAAATCAACAAAAAGAATAATTATTGGAATAGAAATTAAAGAAATAATACTGTCAATTCCAGGTTGGCGAAAAAGTCTAAGAGTCCAGCTGGTAGCTTCGGCAAAATTGAGAATAGCTTGAATACTTTCATGTCTTTCTAATTTATTTTCTGGTTTAATATCACCAATAAAATAATTATGAACATCAAAACCAATATCACTAATACATTCATCTAGTTTAGTAACCGATTTAATTCGAGTGAAATTATCAATAATTCTAATAATAAAAATTATGACGATTGAAAAAAAAATGGTGGAAAAATCAGATTTAGTCTCTACTAAATTAATGGTTTTGGAAAAGAGATAAATAGTAATTAAGGGGAAAATAGCAGAAATAAAACGAATAGTGACCCAAAAAATAAAACGTGATTTATTTTGAATAATTTGAAAAATTAATTTAACAACTTGATAGGTTTTTTTTGACATAAGACATTTAAGTATAAAGCAAAATAAAACTAAATCTCAATTTCTAATTTCTAATGACCAATATAAAACTGGTCTGTTAAAATGATGGGTATGAATGAAAATATTAAATACGATTCAGTTATTATAGGTTCGGGGCCAGCAGGATTAACGGCTGCTATTTATAATGCTAGAGCAGATATTAAAACGATGGTTATTGCTGGAAACCACCCCGGGGGTCAACTAACTATTACACCAATGGTAGATAATTATCCTGGTTTTCCAAATGGAGTTGGTGGATTTAAATTGATGATGGATATGCAAACTCAAGTTAAAAACTTTGGAGTGGAAATTAGGCAAGGTGTAGTTAAAAATGTCAGATGTCAGATGTCAAATGTCAGATCTTTTGAGGTGGAAATGGAAAGTGGAGAAATTTTGGAAACAAAATCTATAATTGTGGCCACTGGAGCAGCGGTTAAATGGCTTGGTTTACCTAAAGAAAAAGAATTAATTGGACACGGAGTTAGTGGTTGCGCTACTTGCGATGGAATGTTCTTTAGAGATAAAACAGTGGCGGTAGTGGGAGGTGGAGATACGGCTTGTGAAGATGCTAGTTTTTTGTCTAAATTTACAAAAAAAGTTTATATGATTCACAGAAGAGAAGAATTTAGAGCTAGCGTGGCAGAACAAAAAAAGGTTTTTGAAAATTCTAAAATAGAGATTTTGTGGAGTAGTGAAGTTAAAGAGATAAACCCCTCTAAATCCACCCCTGACCCCTCCTTTGACTTAAAGGAGGGGAATAAATTAAATTCAATTAAGATTTTTAATAATAAAACTAATGAGGAAAAAATATTGGAAATAGATGGATTATTTGTGGCAGTAGGTTACTCTCCAGCAACAAAATTTTTGGAAGGATTAGTGGAACTAAGAGAAACTGGACAAATTATTACTGGTAAAAATGAAATATTATCAACCATGACAAATATTGAGGGAATTTTTGCAGCTGGTGATTGCGTAAATGAACATCATAGACAAGCAATTATTGCGGCAGGACAAGGCTGTTTAGCGGCTTTAGAAATGCAATCTTGGTTGAATAGATTATAGATCTCAGATTTCAGATCTCAAATATTAATTTTTTTATTTTGAAGATAAATTTATCAGTGGAGAAATCAGCGGCGCGGGAAATGCAATCTTTGGAATTGATTTTTAGTTTTTGAAATTTTTGAATGGCAGAAGCACAAGAATTTGGAGTTAATTCACTAAAAAATATGCCGGTTTTACCATCAATAACAGTTTCAGTGGTTCCTCCGCTTTTGTAAGCAATAACTGGACAACCATGGGCCATAGACTCGACTGGAACCATACCAAAATCTTCGTTATCTGAACAAAAAATAAAAGCTTTAGCTTGTGAATAAAGTTGATCTTTTTGTTCTTGAGTAACTTCACCTAAAAATTCAATAGTTGGACCTGACATATTCTTTAATTCTTTTTCAAAATTAGCAAAGTCACGACCAAATATTTTTAGTTTTAAACCTAATTTATTACAAGCTTTAATGGCAATATCATAACGCTTGGCTCGGGCCAATCTTCCACCGGCTAAAAAAAACCCACCTGTCGATAAATCGACATCCTTCCTTGACAGGGAGGCTTTATTTTTTATTTTTTGTATTTCGATAGGTGGATTAATAACCACGCAGTCGCGACGATAGAATTTTTTGATACGATCGGCCGTGGTTTGAGAATTGGCAATAAATTGGTCAACATTTTGAGATGACTTAAAATCGAAAATTCTTAAAAAGTGATTCAAAAATTGAATAAAAGCATAAATAATTTTGTTTTTAGTGAAATTTCTGGCAGTTGGAAGGCCATAAAGATAGCGGGGTGGAGTGTGACAATAACAAATTAATTTGGCTTTATTTTTATTAATTAAATTTGGAAAATAAGCACCGGTGGCGGAAGTAATAATGATGTCAAATTTAGAAAAATCGAAAGATTTAAAAGCTAAAGGAGACAAAAGACGAAGAGGGCTAATTATTTTATGTGCAAAAGGAATATATTGGAAAAAACTTTGATGAATTCTATTCCCCCATTTTTTTTCTAAACGTTTTTGGTGAGGGCCAAAAAACTCTGGTTTATAGAGTGTAGTAAAAATTGGAGCATCGAGAAAAATTTCAGACAAGGTTTCCAAAACTGACTCGGCACCACCAAATTCTTTTATATAATCTTGAACAATAGCGATTTTTAAGTTTTTGGTCATATTTAAAATAAACTGGTTTGGTTTGAAATTAGTTTGTTAATTTTAACTCCGCTTAGGTTTTGTTTTTCTATTCGTTGAATGAGTGATTTGAAATTAAAAGTTTTAAAAAGAGAAATTAAATTTGAAAAAGAATCATTATTAAATTTTGAAGAAGAAATTTTGAATTCAAGGGGAATATTACTAACAAGAGTAGCTAATTTTTGTGAAAGATAGGCATTTTCTTTGCTTTTTTCTAGTTTTTCTCTAATTGATGGTTTTATCTTACCTAAATTTTTATAAATATTTTCTAAGTTTTGATATTCAGAAAGTAAATCTATAGCTACTTTTGGACCGATTCCTGCAACACCAGGATAATTATCGGACATATCTCCCATTAAAGCTTTTAGGTCGATTACTTGAGAAGGAAGAACTCCTAATTTTTCTTGAACGTCTTTTATGTTAAAAATTTTAGTTTCAGAAAGACCACGAACGGGAACAAAAAGAGAAATTTTTGGATTAACTAATTGCATTAAATCTTTGTCTCCAGTGATAATAACAACTTCATCAACTAATTTTTTTTGACCAGATTTAGTTTTTTTGAATTTTCTTAAAGCTTTTAAGGCAACTGTAGCAATTAAATCATCAGCCTCGAAACCACCCATGGAAAAGTTGGTGATCTTGGCTTCTTCTAGGGTTGATTTTAATAAAGGTAGTTGAGAAATTAAGTCATGATCGGCTGGTTTGCGTTTGGCTCTATATCCTAAAAACTCATGATTTCTAAAGTTTGGGCCTGGAGAATCTAGGCAGACAATTAAATATTCTGGATTAAGAGTGTTTATTGCAGTAAGAATCATGGAATAAAAACCATAAAGAGCGTTGACTTGTCGACCATTGGAAGTTAGAGGTGGAATAGAATGATAAGCACGATGAATAATAGCGTGACCGTCGACGATAACAAGTTTAGACATATGGTATTTTACCAAATGAAAACCCTCTGTCCTTCGGACATCTCCTTTGACAGGGCGATTTTATTTTTGTTTTAAAATTAGGTTGTTTACTGATAGAATTAATTAATGGAACAGCATGCAATTCCACAGCAAATATCATCTTACGAATTTAAACTCGTGGGAGACATGACTTTGAAACAATTTTTAAAGGCAGCTGGAGGAATAATTTTGGCAATAATAATCAATTCAACGAAGATGGTTGTTTTAGTAAAATGGCCTTTAATGTTTTTGTTTGGCGCAGGAGGATTGGCTTTAGCTTTTATTCCATTTGAAGATAGGCCTTTAGAATCTTGGATAATATCTTTTATTAAGGCAATTTACTCACCAACAGTTTATATCTACAAAAGAAAAGCCAATAAAAACTGGCTTGATTTAGATCTATCAAAAAATACCAATGAAAATGAGGAAGATTTAGTGGTGCAAAATATTAGAGAAAAAAGAAAAATGTCTGTTTTTGGGGAAAAAATAAAAGATTCAATAAGCGTAATGGGGGCAAAAACTGCCAAAAAAGAGGAAGTAAAACCAATTTCTCAAAATCCCTCTAAATCTCCCTTTGACTTAAAGGGAGATTTAAAAACAATAGAAATTAAAACTGAGGAAAAAACCATATTGACTAATGATTGGAGAGATCAAAAAACGGATTTAAACTTAAAGACAGAACGATTAGAGGCTACTGGCAGTGTTGTTTTTGGAGCAATTCCAATGCCTGATATTCCAGATGTTGCTAATGTTGTGGTAGGAATGGCAACCAATAATGAAGGAAAAATAATTGATGGAGTTATTATTGAAATTCAAGATGAAAATGGAAACCCTTCAAGAGTTTTAAAAACAAACTCGTTGGGCCAGTTTAAAACCACCACCCCGTTAGCAAGTGGCAGATATCTGATAATTGCAGAGAAAGATGGTTATAATTTTGATAGAGTTAATATAGACTTAAATGGACAGATAGTTCAACCAGTCAAAATAATTGCTAACAACTAAAATGCCAACAGATATTCTAAAAATTGCTATTAAAGGAAGCACTCAAGAACACTTACCAATAGAAGATGTTGTAGATGGAATTGTGATGATGAAAGACGGGTCTTGTTCTGTTGTTTTAAGTGTATCTTCTGTTAATTTTGATTTACTCTCTGAAGAAGAACAATCTTCTTTAGTTTTCGCTTATGGAGGAATTATAAACTCTTTAAACTTTCCAATTCAAATTATTATTCAATCTCATTCTAAAGATGTAAGCTCTTATTTAAAAAATCTGCAAAATATGGAAGAGAAACAGGTTAATCCTCAACTTAAAGAAAGAATTAAACAATATAGAAAATTTATAGAAGAAACAGTAAAGAAAAATGATGTTTTATCAAAATCTTTTTATATTGCAGTAACCTTTTCATCTTTAGAACTAGGAATTAAAAGCGGTAGTGTTAATGCCGCTAAAATGTTTTTACAAAAAAATAAAAATCAAGAATTACCTTTTACTAAGGAATATATATTAGAAAAAGCAAAAGCAAGTTTGGAACCAAAAAGAGATCATCTAATGAGGCTTTTCTCCAGACTGGGATTGGAAATAGAAGTTTTAAATAACAAAGAGTTAATAGATCTTTTTTATAGAACCTACAATGAAGAAACGGCTGTTAGCCAAAAAATCCAAAATGTAAATTATCAAGCACCTGTAGTAACAGGAGGACAAACAAATTGAATTTATTTAAGAAAAAAACACCAACGGTAAACAGTGCTCCCTTAAAAGAGGAACCTAGTAAAAGAGATTTTACTTCTGGATTGGTAACAACTAAAGATATTATTGCCCCTTCCTCTTTAGAAGTAGATTTCAATCATATTAGAATAGACAATAAGTATTATCGAACTTTATTTGTGGCTGCTTATCCTAGATTTGTGGGAATAAATTGGTTATCGTCTCTAATTAATTTTGATTCTTCTTTAAATATCTCAATGTTTATTTATCCCACTGACGGAAAAGAAGTTTTAGATGATTTAAGAAGAAAAATTACAGAAATGGAGGCTGAACTTAGTACAGATATTCAAAGAGGAAGACTAATAAATCCAGCAACCCAAGCAAAACTGGAAGACGCTTTAAATCTTCAAGCTAATTTGGTTAAGGGAGAAGAAAGATTTTTCCAGTTTGGACTTTATATAACAATAACAGCTGATTCAATTGAAGACTTAAATAGGACCAATAAAAATCTGGAGGCGGCTTTAGGATCTCTTTTAATTGTAAGCAAAAAAGCAACCTTGCAAATGGAAGAAGGCTTCGTTTCAACTTTACCAATTTGCCAAGACAAATTGGCTATTAGTAGAAACATGGATACAACATCGTTAGCAACCACTTTTCCTTTTGTATCTTCAGATTTATCAGATGATAAGGGTATTATGTATGGAATTAATATGCATAACGGATCCTTGGTGATTTTTGATAGGTTTTCAATGCCAAATTATAATTCTGTTGTTTTTGCCACGGCTGGTGCTGGTAAATCTTATTTGATTAAACTAGAAGTTCTTAGATCTTTAATGATGGAAACAGAGATTATTGTTATTGACCCTGAAAATGAGTATCGTGAATTGTGTGTTGGGTCTGGTGGTCAATATATTGCCTTTGGTTATGGAGAAGAGTCTAAAATCAATCCTTTTGATTTAACATTGGCCGAAGAAGAAGGAGAAAACGGTTTAAATACTAAAATTTTGTCTTTACATAAACTATTAAAGGTAATGCTTGGAGAAATGGATCCAATTGAAGAATCTATTATGGATAAGGCAATGATGGATGCTTACAAAATGAAAGGGATTACACCAGATCCAGCAACTCAAGATAAAGAACCACCTTTAATCGAAGACTTGTATAAATCATTAATTGGTATGGAAGATGAAAAAGCTAAAAATCTCGCTGCAAGATTAGAAAAATATATTAAGGGGTCTTTTTCTGGAATATTTAATCAAAAAACAACAGTTAACTTAAATAACAAATTTGTGGTTTTTGGAATTAAAAACTTAGAAGAAGTTCTTAGACCAGTGGCAATGCAAATTATTTTGGATTATGTTTGGACAGTAGTTAAAAAGACATTAAAAAAGAGGATATTAGTTGTTGATGAAGCTTGGTATTTGATGCAACATGAGGATTCGGCAGCGTTTTTGAGAGGAATTGTTAAAAGAGGAAGAAAGTATTATTTAGGAGTAACTACCATAACTCAAGATGTCGACGATTTCTTGGGAACTGCTTATGGGAAAGAAATTGTAACTAATAGTGCAATCCAAATTTTATTAAAACAACATAGTGCGGCTATTGAACAAATTGGTGAAGTTTTTTATCTAAGTCAAGGAGAAAAACAATTATTATTGTCGGCAAATAAAGGAGAAGGAATCTTTTTTGCTGGACAAAATCATGTAGCAATACGAGTAATTGCTTCTGAAGATGAACATAAAATGATTACTTCAAATCCTGAAGATATATTAAAGAAACAAAATATAGCAAATAATGGATTTAAGCCACCAATAAAACCAATTGAAAATCTTTCTGCTTCAACTGGAGTGGGAACAGTTTCTTTTGATAAAAAAGAGCCTGTAATTCAAAATCCCTCTAAGTCTCCCTTTGACTTAAAGGGAGACTTAAAAGCGGAAACTGTGCCAAAAATTAATATTCCAGAAATGAAAGCTGTGGAGATTAAAACGCCAATAGGATCTCAGCTTTCAGATGTCAAATCTCAAGATAAATCAACTGTTCAAAATTCCTCTAAATCTCCCTTTGACTTAAAGGGAGACTTGAAAACTGAAGAAGTTCAACAAAATAAACTAATTTCAAATGAATCTGTTTTATTTAAAAAACCAGAGGTGGTAGTTTTACAAAATGATAATCAAAATTCCCCTCCCACTATTAAAGAATCTCCTTCTAATCTGTCAACAGCTTCTAAATTTGGACAGACAAATAAAAGTGAACCTGTAAAATTAGAAATTAATAAACCGATTGAAATTAAAGTTGAAGAAGTTAAAAATGAAATTAAAAAACCAATTTTTATTAAAACAGAAGAAGAACATATCCCTCAACCTCCACAATTAAACAGAAATCCCCAACCTGTTTTTGAACCAAACCCACCTGTTTCCGATAAATCGGAAACACCCTCCATTGAAAAGGGTGGGCAAAATAACATAAACGAGATTAAAAAAACAGATGATGGAAAAATGGATTACGATAAATTATTTGGAGACGGGATAGTTTAGTTAATAAACCGTAGATGTTAGGTCGTAGATTGATATAATTTAGTGATGGCATACAGAACAGATGGCAGTTCAGCTTTAAAAGATAGTAATTTTTATGATGTGGATGTTTCTGGAAAAATACATTCCAAGGCAAAAATAGTGAATCTGGATGATTTTAGAAACAAAAAGAACGTGGTTGAAGAAAAGATTGAAGATATTGCCTTGAAAAGTGCAAAAAATCTTAATGGAAATAAAATCTTAGAGGACCAAATAAGGTCTGAAATTAGATCAATAATTAATGAGGAACAAATAAAAACAAGCAATGAAGAAATAAATGATTTAGCTTCGACAATTTCAAAAAATTTAGGAATAGAAAATAATAGTGAAACTAAAATTGAAGCTAAAAAGATATGGATAGAACTTGATAAATGGAAAAAAGAAAAGATTAAAGAGATTGAGGATTTTAAAAAAGAAGAATTTAAAAACAAGTTTATAGAAGAGACTAAAAAATTAAATACTGACTTAAAAGAAGAAGAAGTAAGTAGTGTTAAAAAATATGCTGAAGAAATTGCAGCGATTTTTTCCAAAAACAATGAAATTGATGACTGCAAAAATGAAATTTTAGAAAAAAATAGTCAGTTTAGTCCTGGACAATTGCAAAATAGTTTGACTGACTTAAAAGGAATTGTTCAATTTTTAAAAAAATCTCCTGAAGAAATAAAAGAAAAAATAGAGACAGTTAAATCAATTAAAGAAAAATTAAAAGATATTAAGTTGCCAAATTCTAGAGAATTAAGATCTTTTGAAAAAATTACTGCCACTTTTAATAGAAATGGTGAAAATGGTTTATTCTCTGAAACTCAAAAGTATTTGGGTTGGGCAGATAGGGTGGATAAATTGACTGGTGGATGGTTAAACAAAACAGTAACTGAAGCTGGAGTAAAAATAGTTAGTAAAATTGGAAATCAAGCTGTTCAAGAATTTGCCACAAATTCATTAAATGTTTTAGCTAAAGAAGGTTTTCAAAAAGGATTTCAAACTGTTTTAAAAGGAATAATGAGTGGTGGGGTTAAAGCAGCTGGAACAAGTGTAGCAGCGAGTGGAGCAGCGGCGGGAGCAACTGGAGGAGCAATTGCGGCTGGAGCAGCAACTGGGCCTCCAGGGTGGATAGTAGCAGCTGCTGTTTTAGCAATCCAAATAAAGAAAAAAATAAAAGATATTGGTAGTAATGTTGCAGAAAAATTAGGAATTGGGCTTAAAAGAGGTTTAGAAAAGAATTTTGGTAAAGTTGGAGCAAAAATAATAGGATTTATAGGCCCAATATTGGCTTTACCAACTTTAATATCTGGAGCTGTCTCGGTGGCGATTATCGGACCTATCTTGATTGCTGTTTTTGGGGGAATATTTTTTTACCAAATGTTTCAAAATAATCTAGTGTCTATGATAGTTCCCCCTAAAGATCAATATTCTGTAGAAAAGATTGATTATAGTGAAAATAGTGTGGTTCTTTTTGGAAATTACTCGGGAACTGTGGGGACTTATATAAATCCAAAAAATGGAATTACTCTTTATGTTTTTGAAAAAGGATCTGAAGGAGGAAGGATGACACAAAGATATGATTTATCAACAGTAGATAGGAGTTATTTAGAAAAAATTAACGGAGGTTATTTAGATAAAAGAGTTAATATAGCCTATGAAGCAATGATTCAAAAAGCAAGAAAAGATGGAATTTCTTATCCTGAATTAAGTTTGATTAGTGGGTATAGAGATTCGGCAATACAAAAACGACTCTGGGAAGAAGCATTGGCAAAACATGGAAATGCAGAAACAGCAGGAATATGGGCCTCTAATCCAGCAAATGGTTTATCATCACATGCAACAGGAAGAACGGTTGATATTGTGGTTTGTGGAGGATCTGCGGCTTGTGGTGGGGTTGAAAATCAAAAAAAGTCAGAAACTTTTCAATGGTTAAAAAACAATGCCTCTGATTTTGGTTTTTACAATTATGAAGTTGAACCTTGGCATTGGGAATATAATCCGGTTGATTTAACACTGGAGGGTGCCAAAAGTTTATAATTAAAATATGAAGTTAATAGAATTTATAAAAAAATACCAATTAGTTTTAATTTTAAGTTTTTTAGTTGTTGTGTTGATTATAGTTAAGTTCCTTTATAGAGGAGAAGATAAAAAAGAAATAATTGTCCCTGTAATTACACCAACTCCAACTGTTTTAATTGAACCAACGGTTTCCGTAGAAGAATTTAAAACTGAAATTGGCCAGGAAATTAATTACAACTACCCTTTAGCCCAAATACTTCCTTATTCGACTGAAAATTTTAAAATAGAAAGATATACTAAACCCTTAGTAATAGAAGTTGAAGCTTTGAACTCAGACCAAGTTTTAGTAGAAAAAGAGGTTGTAGAATGGATAAATAAAAACGGATCAACGGCCGAAAAACATAAAATAGTTTGGAAATAATTTAATCTTGAAGACGAACAGGCATGATTATGTGAGAAAAATTTGAATCAGATTGGTCGTGAAAAAGAGCTGGAGTTAGAGATTCGTTTAATTCAATAATGATTTCCTGGCTTTTGCAAACATTTAAAAAATCCATTAAAAATTTATAATTAAAAGCAATTTCTAAAGGTTCTCCTTCTATTTTAATATCAATATTAGCTTTGTTTTGACCAATTTGAGGAGCATTGGCGGTTAATTCTAATGAGTTTGATTTGATATTAAAGCGAACAATATTAGCTGATTCTTTGGCAAAAACAGAAGCAATTTTAACAGCTTGGATAAATTCGTCTTTGTTTAAAAAGATTTTTGTAGAAAAAGATTCTGGAACTATTCTTTGATAGTTTGGATATTCTCCCTCTATGAGGCGAGAGACTAGCTCTACATCGTCTAGAATGAAGACTACTTGGTGTTCATCGACTGTAAGACCTATTTTAATTTTTGTATTAGTTTTAGCGAGTTTAGTAACTTCTAAAAGACTTTTGGCGGGAATTAAAAAAGTAATTTGATCAGTTTTTAAATTAATAGGATTAATTAATTTGATTTCTTTAAAAGATAAACGAAAACCGTCTGTGGCAACTAGTTTTAAACTTTCTGAAGTAAATTGACAAAGAATGGCGGTTAAAACAGGACGAGTATCATCGGCAGCGGCAGAAAAAGCAATTTGAGAAACAGCCTCGGTTAAAATATTTAAATCTAATTCAAAACAAGTTTCTGGATTTAAAGAAGGAAAATCTGGATAATCAGTTGAAGGATTAGTGGTAAAAGTTGATTCAGTTTTTGAAGAAGATAAATTTAAAAGATTGTCTCCTTTTAAAGATAAATCAATTTTTCCAGGAGTTAAATAAGAAACAAATTCAGTAATTTCTCGAGACGGAATAGTAATACTTCCCTCTTCTTCTATTTTGGCACCAATCCAATAATTAATACTTAATTCTAAATTAGTAGCGGAAAGTTTAAGACGGCCATTATCGGTTGATATTAAAATATTATTTAATATAGGTAACTGATTTTTTACAGAGACAAAACGAGAAACATTAGTTAAAGCAGTGTTTAAATTTTCTTGTAAAAGGGAAAGTTTCATTGACTTATATTATCAAAATTTAATTTGAATTTAAAGGTTTCTAAATAAAGATATTAATAATCAAAATAGTAGTAATGGTTAGTAGAGAGTGTTGATAAGTGGTTAAGTTTAAATATTTAATGGAAGAATTAAGAATTAATAATTAATAATTATGTGAATTGGTTGTTTTTGATTGAAAAATAGTAATAATTTTGTTTTTTGTCTTATAATTTTTGTTTGAGGTTTGGGTAAAATTCGGGGGAAAAAGAGAAAATAAAATGTGAATAATTTTGTGGATAAGTGGTTTTGGAAAGTGGAAAACTTTTTGGGATTTAAAAAGCACTTTTAATTTGGTTAATAAGTTGTCGTGTTTGTGAATTAGTGGAAAAGTCATTTAGAATTTTGTCTCGAGCATGCATAATACTGGTATGATCTCGACCACCAAGAAGATGTCCAACCTCTTCTAAAGGTAAGTTTATTTGAGTTAAGAGTAAATAAGCAGTAATATGTCGAGCGGTGACTAATTCTTTTTTTCTACTTTTTCCACAAAGTTCACTAGTTTTTATATTGAAATGTTTAGCACAAACAGAAATAATATGACGAGGATTTAGTTTAGGGGTTAGGTCGTAGGTGTTAGATCGTAAGTTGGGGTTGAAGAAGTTTTGGACAAAAAAAAGATCAATTTCTTCTGTTTGGTTAGCTAAAGACTGAACCATTATTTGTTGAAGCTTACCTTCTATTTCACGAATATTTGATTCGACATTATTAGCAATAAATTCAACAGCCTCTGGGGTAATTTTAATTCCTTTTTCTTCTATTTTTTTACTAATAATAGCGATACGCATTTCATAATCTGGAAGTTGAATATCGACTGTTAATCCTCCCATAAAACGAGAAACAAGACGATCTTCAAGGTGGTTAATTTCACTGGGTTTACGGTCGGAAGTTAAAATAACTTGTTTTCCATTCATGTGAAGAGAATTAAAGGTGTGAAAAAATTCTTCTTGGGTATATTCTTTGCCGGCAATAAACTGAATATCATCAACTAAAATACAATCTAAATTACGATATTTGTCTTTAAATTGGTTCATATTTTTAGTTTTAAGAGCATTAACTAATTCATTGCCAAAAGTTTCAGCAGAAAAATATTTTATTTTTAAATCAGGATTTTTTTTGAGAAGTTCGTGACCAATAGCTTGCATAAGATGAGTTTTACCTACACCTACCCCACCCCAAATGAAAAAGGGATTATAGGAAAGACCTGGGTTTTTGACAATACCTTGGGCAGCAGCAAAAGCAAAATTATTACTGTTTCCAACAACAAGGGTATCAAAAGTGTATTTAGGATGGAGAGAAGAATTAGAAACTTTGTTTTGAGTGTAGGAAAAAAGAGGAGTGTTGCTAGTGTCGGTTTCTGTTTTTAAGCTTTCTTGAACAATAAAGGTTAAGGTGTTGTTGTTTTTAGTTTGATTATCAAGAGCATTTTTAATAATGTCATAATGACGTTTACGATTGAAATCAACGGAATAAGTGTTAGGACAACCAATGGCAGCAATATTATTTTCAAGGCTAATAAGCTGGGTTTTTAAAACAAAAGTTTGAAAAATAGCTGGAGCTAGGCTAATTTTTAACTCTTCTTGAGTGTTTTTCCAAATTCTCTCAATATCCATTTTTAAATTCCTCTTTCCGCTGTCGCGGAGTTTTCTCCCTTTGATGAAAGGGAGATTAAAATCATAATAAATAACAGTTAAATAGGCAGGAATTAGAAATCGAAATTGTGGAAAAATCGATTAGGTAATGTCTATATTAAATGAGTTTTCCACAAAATGAAAGATATCAAATTTTACTAGTTTTAAAATTATTTATTTAAATTTTCGTTACGAATTTTTTATGTCTGGTGAATGTGGTCGCCCACGTTCAAGGACACAAAAATTGCAACTTCAAAATTTCCTTTTTATTAAGCTTATTGATATTTTTCATGATAAAATATCAGCTATGGCAACAAAACAAACACTACAAAGAAAAGCAAAAAAACATGCTCGTGTTCATGGATTTCTTAAAAGAATGATGGATCATGACGGTAGAAATGTTCTTAAAAGACGAAGAAATAAAGGTAGAGCAAAAATAACAGCTTAGATTAGATCTCAGATTTCAGTTCTCAGATATCAGTTATAATTGAGTTGTGTTGAAAAAAGAAAACAGAATTAGATCTAAAAAGGAATTTGCTGAAATTAAAAATAAAGGGGAAATTTTATATTCCCCTCTTTTTGGTTTTTTAACTTGCCAAGAAAATGATGATTTGAAAAAATTTGGTTTTATTGTTTCTAAAAAAATTTCTAAAAAAGCAGTTGAGAGAAACAAAATTAGACGAGTTTTGTCGGAAGTTGTTAGAAAAAATTTAGATCGGTTTAAAAACGGAACTAGAGTTATTTTTTTAACTAAACAGGAAATTTTGGGTAAAAAAATGATTGAAGTGGAGAAAGAGGTTAAGAAATTTCTAATTTCTAATGACTAAAAAAGTAATTTTAAAATTATTGGTGTTTTATAAAAAATATATTTCAAGGGGAAGTTACTGTCGGTTTGTGCCGACTTGTTCAGAATATACTTATGAGGCAGTAAATAAATATGGAGTCTTAAAAGGATTGTTTTTGGGTTTTAAAAGAGTTTTAAAGTGTAATCGCTTTTCCAAAGGTGGTATTGATTTGGTACAATAGATCTTAGGTTTTCGATCGTAGATCGTAGATTAATTATTTTTTATTTAAATTAAATGAATTTATTTATAGCTCCATTTGTTAATGCTTTGTTTGCGGTTTACAATTTGGTGGGTAATTTTGGTTTAGCCATTATTTTAGTAACTATTTTAATTAAAGTGATTTTGTTGCCGTTGGTGATGCCAAGTTTAAAGTCAGCCCAAAGAATTAGAGAATTACAGCCTAAATTAAATAAATTAAAAGAGAGATTTGGAAAGGATAAACAAGCTTTGGCTAAAGCACAAATGGAACTTTATAAAGTGGAAGGTGTTAACCCAATGTCTGGTTGCTTGCCTCAAATTGTACAAATAGCAGTGTTGTTGTTGTTTTTTTCAGCTTTTAACAAGGTGACTTCTTTTTCTGAAGGGAAATTACCATTAGAACAAATTAATAGTTATTTAGCTCAACCTTTAAGAATTGATCAAAATTTTAAGTTTGATTTGAATTTTATTGGCTCTAATCTGTTAGAAACTCCATCAAAGTTATTTTCTCAAGGGTTTAATATGGGATGGATACTCCCTTTTGTTCTTTTGATTGGTTCCGGAGCTTTGCAATATTGGAGTGCTAAATTGATGATGCCAGCACCAACAGTTGATAAATCAATTGTTAAAGAAACTAAAGATAAAGAAGACGATATGATGTCGGCAATGAGAACTCAATCAACTTATTTTATGCCATTAATGACGATTTTTATTGGATGGAGTTTTTCTTTAGGATTATTACTCTATTGGTTTACAACTTCAGCTTTGATGATAGCTCAACAAGTAGTATTTAATAAGATCAATAAGAAATAAATCCTTCATGTTAAAATAGCCACTATGGATAACAAAAAAAGAAACGAAACTATCTTAAAACTTACTTGTGAACTTTTAGAGAAAATGAATTTTGAGGTAGAAAAAGCCTTTGTGGAAGATACTGACAGTGAAGAAAATCAAGTATTGGTGGGAATTACGGTCGGCAACCCAGCTGGATTAATTGGTTTTAGGGGTCGAAATTTGGCTTCAATTCAGTTTGTTTTGTCTTTGATGGTGCGATCACAAATTGGTGAAGGAATTAGAGTTCTTTTAGACGTAAATAATTATCGATCTGAACAAAAGATAAGATTAGAAGAAATGGTAAAAAATTTGGCAGAAAAAGTTTTAACAACTGGAAACCCTGTGTCTTTGGCTAATATGAGTTCTTACGAAAGAAGAATTTGCCATATGGTTTTGACTGAAATAGAAGGATTGGTTGGTGAATCTGAGGGTGAAGGTGAAGAAAGACATATAGTGATAAAAAAAGCTTAATTTCCAAATCTAAATTTCTAATTTTTAAAATAAATTTAGAGAAATGGTATTATTCGGTTGAATGTTTGTTTCTAAATTAATAAATATTTTATTGTTTTTATTTTTACTTTTAATTCCAACTCAATTGGGGAGACATTTTTGGCCGGAATGGAGTTATGTTTTGGGAATTAGAGTTGATTATTTATCCCCTACTTTGTATTTGATAGATGTTGTTTGGATTGGGTTTGTAATTTCTAATTTCCAATTTTCAATTTCCAATATAAAAAAATTTTTTAATTTTAAAAATCTTTTGATATTAGGATTTGTGGGAGTAAATATTTTAGTGGCGGTAAACCCGATGGTTGCGATTTATAAGTGGCTAAGGGTTGTTCAAATTTTAATAACATTTTTCTATTTTAGAAAAAATAAAGAATTAATTAAAAGTTTTTTTAAAAAAATTATTCCCTGTTGGATTGTTTTTGAAAGTTTATTGGCTTTGGCTCAGATAATTAACAATGGAAGTTTGGGTGGAATTTTTTATTGGTTTGGGGAAAGAAGTTTTAGTTTTAATACGATTGGAATCGCTCAGATGTCGGTTTTTGGACAAGGTTTAATTAGAGCTTACGGGACTTTTTCTCACCCAAATAGTTTGGCAGGATTTTTATTGGTAAGTTTATTATTATGGTGGTGGATAAAATCCCTCTCGGCTACGCCGCTTCTCCCTTTGACAAAAGGGAGACTAATAAATAACACTTGGTGGTGGTTGGTATTTTGGTTTGGGTTTTTGGGAATATTAATATCTGGGAGTAGGACAATTTGGGGTTTAACCTTGATTTTAATTTTAGTAATGGTTTTAGTAAAGAGAAAAAATAACTTTAGTAAAATAGGTTTGATTTTGTTGTTTTTGGGAATTTTGGTGTTTGGACTAAGAATCGTAAACAATGAATATCAAATGTCTAATTTTTTAGGTGGATGGGATTCGGACGGAATTGAAAAAAGAATTCAGTTAAATATATCTGGTTTAAAAATGATTAAAGAATCTCCTTGGTTTGGAATTGGTTTGGGAAATTTTTTAGTAAGATTGCCAGAGTTTCAAAAAAATAATGGAGTTTTTTGGTTGCAACCAGTGCACAATATTTTAATTTTAGCCTGGAGTCAGATAGGTATTTTGGGACTAATGCTTTTAACTTTAAATTTACAATTTCTAATTTCTAATAAAAATAAAAAATTAAATTTTATTTTTAAAATAATTTTTGGAATTATGATAATAACTGGAATGATGGATCACTACTGGTTAACACTACCTCAAAATGTTTGGTTGTTAGTATTAGTCTTGGGAATTGTTTAAAATGGTTTATGTTGAAGAAATCGATTTTTAATACTTGGGTTCAAATTGTAGCTAAAGCAATAACTATTTTAATAAGTTTGGTAACTACTGGATTATTGACTCGAAAATTGGGAGCAAGTGTTTACGGTAGTTATACTTTAGTAATTTCAGTTTTTTTACTTTTAGATTCGATTTCTGATTTTGGAACAAAAGTTATAGGAGTAAGAGAGGCTTCTAAACAAGAAAGTGAAACCCGAAATAGATTATTTATGCAAGTGGCCTGGACTAGGCTTTTGACGACTTTGTTTGCATTTATATTGGGGATAGTTTTAATTTTTACTTGGAACGGTTTTGCTTTAATTAAAAGCGAAGCAGTGGTGGCTTTGATGATGATTTGGTTTACTTCAGTAGCAGGAAGTTTGGAAATAATTTTTCAAACAGAAATGAGAATGGGATTGAAAGTAATAATGGATGTCCTTTTTCCTTTAATATTTTTAATAGTTCTTTTGGGTTGGGGTGGACCAATTAGTTTAATGTGGGTCTTTGGGGTTTATTTAGCGGCTAGAATTTTGAGTTTGAGTATTGGGTGGAAGTTATTGAAAAGAGTTTTGGCTTCATTTAAATTACGGGTTTTAGATAAAGAGTTTATTTTTAAATTCTTAAAAGAATCTTGGCCAATGGGTGTTTATATGTTGGTTTTTACTGGTTATGATCGGGCTATAGACTCATTGATGATTGACAAATTTGTGGGTATAAAAGAAGTGGCTTTTTATGGTTTGGCTTATAAAATTTATTCAAACATGATTCAACCAGCCTATTATTTTGTAAATAGTATTTTTCCATTACTTTCCGGTAAGTCAGAGAATAAGAGAAGTTTATTTAAATGGTCGATATTAATTGTTTTAGGAACATTATTACTACTAATTCCCCTCGCCTATTTATTTGCTCCTTTGATGATAAACGTATTAGCTGGAAGTGGTTTTGAAATGTCGATAAAAGTTTTAAGAATTCTTTTAGTAGCTTTATTTTTTGCTTATCTTAGTCACCTGTTTGGCTTTACTTTAATAGCTAAAGGTGGGCAAAAACAAATCTTAATGTTAGGTTTAATAACTTTAGTTTTTAATTTTATAGGTAATCTTTTTATGATTCCAAGGTTTGGAATTATTGGAGCAGCCTGGGTGACTGGATTTAGTGAGGCTTTGGCTTGTGGATTGATGGTTTTCTTTTTGAAAAGAAAAACGAGTATTTAAATATTTTAATTTCTCAATACAAATTTTTATGTCTGGTGAATGTGGTCGCCCACGTTCAAGGACACAAAAAATTGCATTTTTAAAATTAAAATATTTATTAAAATGATATATTCCCCTGTTTAAAATTAGTACAGATTTTTAATAAAATTTTAGCCACTTGGAATCGGGTTCGGACTATTTTTTAGGTTTTTTATAGGTACAAATCCTTTGTCTCGCTTCGCTCACCATCTCTCTTGATAGGGCGATTCTCTTTAATCTGGTTATGACGTTTTTTCACGTTCCTACCACAACAAACTCAAGGTTAGGACGTATTTTTGATTGGCAATAACCGCATAATAACCGAAATATAACCGCACACACTTAAGGATTAGATCGTAGATGATAGATCGTAGATAAAACACGATGTTTTTAAGTTAAAATAAAATATGAATTCAGCATTGCCTTTCGCTTTAATTATTGGAATTGAACATTTTGCGGCTAAAAAATTGGCTGAAGAATTGTCGAATAAAGATATAAATGTGATTGGAGTGGGGGAATATGTGGCCGGTCTAAGTGATATTAAAAACTTTGAATGGTTGATGGATTTGTCGGAGGTTAATGGAAAATTTAACTATGTTTTTGATTTTAAAGGTGATAAAGATTTGTGGAAAATGGATCAATTTAAAGGTGAAAAAATAACCTTAGTTTCTGTTAACGACAAAGAAAAAGCAGTTAAAACAAAAAAAGAATTAAAAGAATTAGATTTGAATTGGAGGTTTGTAGAAGCAGAGGGAGTTTACGGGCCAGGGATGGATGAAGACAATTTTTTGGCCCAAGCTATAAAATTGGCGGTAGTTAATAAAAATTTAGTCTTACCAAGTTTAAAAAGTGAGTTTAGGATTTTAGCGATAGAGGATTTGGTTGAGGCTATTTTGAGGGCAAGTTTTTTGTCGGGGACAGATAGAGAAAAGTTTCTAGTGCTGGGAAAAAAAACAAATAGTCAGGAAATAGCAAAAGTTTTGATAGAAGAAGCAAAAATGACTAGATATAAGGTTTTGCAAAAAGAGATTGAAATTGAAGATATAAATGAAGAAAAACTGACAGAAAGTAATAAAAAACTTAGATGGGAAGCAAGGGTTGATTTTAAAGAAGGAATAGTGGAAACTTTGCAGTATTTTTTTTCGAAAGCGGATGAAGAAAATAGAAAGAAAAAAGTAAAACCCACCCATTCCGATAAATCGGAATTTCCCTCCCTTGAAAATGGAGGGCTTAAAAATCCTATTATTGATGAAGGGGAGGTCTTAAAATCAAAAAGAAGAATGGAGGTGGTAATAGAGGAAGATAAAGAAGATGAGATTAAAAAAGAGGAAAAGATAGAGGAAATAGAGAGTTTTTATAAGCAGAAGAAAACAACTTTACGAGTGGAAAAACCCTCCGTCCCGATGGATCGGGACACCTTCCTTGACAGGGAGGCTTTAAAAGAAGATTTAGTAGATGAATCTTTTGAAGAAGAAATAATAGATAAGATTTCAGAAAAAAAAGAAGAAACGAAACCCACCCAACCCTCCCTTGAAAATGGAGGGCTTAAAAATCCTGTTGTTAAAGAAACAAAAATTCCGAGAAAGTTTAAATGGAGGTTGGTGTTGTTGTTTTTAACTATTTTTATAGTTTTAGTGGTGCCAATAAATTGGACAATATCGACCGTGTTAGCAGTTAAAAACATAAAGAACAATTTAACCTTGATTGAGGCAAAAAAATATCAGGAAGTCGAGAGATTGTCAGAAAAAAACTTATTAAGAATTAGAAAAATTGATCAAAATATTGACGATTGGGGGCTTAATAAAATAAAGATAATTAGAAATTATCAAAGTTTATTAAAAATAGGAGAAGATGTTTTAAAATTGGAGAAAAAATCGATAGAACTAAGTCAAGGAGCGGATTTAATTAGTCAAGCAATTTTTAAAGAAAGAAAAATAAATTTTTCAGAAGAATTAAAAAAAGGGGAAGAAAACTTGACTAGTTTTGAAAATGAAATGGGTTTGATTTTGGCTAGATTAAACGGGGATTATGATTGGTTACCAGCAAGATGGAGACTGTCTTTGCAGAAACAGGCTCAACAAATGAAAGATATAAAAATAAAAATAGACTTGATTTCTAAAGGAATGAAAATACTACCAGAAATGCTGGGAATTGATGGAAAAAAAAGGGAATATTTGGTTTTATTTCAAAATGAAACAGAATTAAGAGCAACAGGTGGTTTTATTGGTAGTTATGGGATATTAAGTTTTCAAGGAGGAAGACTTTTAAATTTTGAAATAAAAGATGTTTATGAAGCTGATGGTCAACTTAAAGGTCATGTGGAGCCACCAATGGAAATAAAAACTTATTTAAACGAAGCTAAATGGTTTATGAGAGATGCCAATTGGAATCCTAATTTTCCTAAAGCCTCAGCTGATATTCAATGGTTCTTGGATAAAGAAATAAACCGAAAGGTAGATGGAGTTTTTGGGATTAATTTGGCAGTGGCAAAATCGATTTTGGGGGTCGTCGGAGAAATTTATGTGCCAGATTTTAAAGAAAATATTAATAAAGAAAATTTATATGAAGAAGCTGAATTTTATTCAGAAGATAAATTTTTTCCTGGTTCAAACCAGAAAGCTAGTTTTTTAGGTTCAGTAGGAAGACAATTGTTTGAAGATATAAAAGAATTAAAAGTTAAAGAGCAATTAAATTTAGTGGTGGTGTTGATTGATTTATTGGAAAAGAATGAAATTCAATTGGCTTTTAATGATAAAAATACAGCTTTAATAACTGAAAATTTGGGTTGGAATGGGTCTATTTATAACGGAAAATGTTCTAAAGAAAATTGTTTTTCTGATTATTTATTTGTGGTTGAGTCAAATTTTGGGGTAAATAAATCAAATTATTTCTTGTATAGAGATATGGAGCAAATGGTGGATATTAGTGCAAATTCTGTTGGTAGAGTTTTAAAAATTAATTATGAAAATACAGCCAAAGATAACAAACTTTCAGGTGGTGATTATAAAAATTATTTGAGGGTTTATTTGCCAATAAATATTAATTTGTCACAAATTAGTTTAATTGATGGAAATAATAGTAGTTTGAAAAAAGTTTATTCTTTTGATGAACTTAGAATTAGAGATATCGATGGAAAGAAAGAAATTGGATTTTTAGTGACGGTTCCGGTTTTGAGTAAAAAAACATTAGAGATTAGATATTCTAGTGAAAATAATTTGACTAAAAGTAATCAATTTTCTTATTTAAATTACATTCAAAAACAATCAGGGTTTGGGGATACAGGTTTGGTTACTTTGGTGTCGTTTCCTAATGATTGGCAACCTTTACAAGTGGAACCGCAGGCAAGTATGGTGGGAGGAAAATTACTTTTTAATCAAAAGTTGGATAAAGATATTAAGATGGGAGTGGAGTTGGGGAAATAAATTAAACCCACCTGCTCCGATGGACATCGGAGCACCCTCCCTTGAAAAAGGAGGGCTTAAAAATTAAATATAATTAATAATGAAAAAAGTTGTGGAAATTTTAAGCGATTTAGATCTAAAACAAGTAATAGAAATTCAAAAAGATAGTTTGTTGGATTTTTCTAAAATTGATGAGTCGAGTTATGTTGATGAAATTAATAAAAAGGGATTTTTTATTGCACCATATAGTTTTGATGAATTTAAAAAAGATAAAAATAAAATATTATTAGGAATAAAGGAAAAAGATAAAGTTTTAGCTTATATTTGGATTAGTGTGGTGGTTGATGATCATAAATATAATAAATGGATTAATGATGAGATAAAAAAAGAAATTTTTAATAGAAAGATTTATAAAATTAAAGGGATTGGGGTGGAAAAAAATAAATTAGGTCAAGGTTTGGGAAGTAAATTGTTAGAAAGTTTAGATAATTATTTACTTGATAAATCAATTAAATATTTAGTTTCTTCAATAGCATTTAACCCAATAAAGAATTTGGCTTCATTAAAGTTTCATAAAAAATTAGGATTTAAAAAAATAGCCATATCGCCAAAGGTTAAATATTATGGTTTTGATAATTATCAGTGTGTATTGATGGCAAAATTAGTTAGGTATAATTAATTATGAAAAAAGTGGTGGAAGATTTTGTTTGTGAAGTTTGTGGGGAAAAAGTGACTGGGAATGGAACAACTGATCATTGCCCAAATTGTTTATGGGGAAAACATGTTGATGAAGCGGTTCCTGGAGATAGGGCTAGTGGTTGTGGAGGGTTAATGAGACCAGAAGCGGCAGAGTATCGAAATGAAGGTTTTAAAATATTTTATAAATGTGAAAAATGTAATCATGAATTTTGGGTTAAGGCCGCCGAAGATGATAGAGGTAAAAAGGATAATAGGGAGTTGCTTTTGGAATTAAATAAAAATCCTTATTCGGTTGCGGAATAAAAACGGTTAATTTACGGTAAATTTTGATTTTTTGAACCTTTTATTTCAATTTAAAACTCTCGTTACGAATTTTTTGTGTCTGGTGAATGTGGTCGCCCACGTTCAAGGACACAAAAATTATAACTTCGAATTTTAAATTTCAGTCTAAATTAGCTTTGTATAATGGTATAATGTTGAGATGAAAAATTTGATTGATTTAATTAAAAAAATAAAAGGTTTTAGTTTGAAAAAAGACAAAAAGACTGATAAAAAAGAGGAAAAAAATACCATTCCTAAGGATATTTTGAATAAATTGCCACCAGGAGTAAAAATTACAAAAATTGAAATTGGACCAAAACAGATTGTTAAATTGATAATTTGGTTGATCTTGGGTTATTGGGTTTTGTCGACTTTAAAACAGGCTTTAGTGCCAGAATCTATTTCTAATGTGTCAATTTCGGAGGTAATAACAGCAGTTAAAAAAGATGAAGTGGCAAAAATAATTGTGGCTGATAATCAAATTTTAGCGAATTTGAAAGATAGCGATAAAATTTTAGTGGCTTCTAAAGAAACGGCTATTTCAATGACGGAGATTTTGCAAAAGGAGGGGGTTGATTTATCTAAATTTAATTTACAGATAGAAAACAGACAAGGATGGAAAATGATAGGGGAGATTTTGAGTGTAGTGTTAACCATTGGATTACCAGTACTTTTGATTTTATGGTTATTTAAAAAACAAAGTGGAGGAGCTGGCGGTGGAATGTTTGGATTTGGAAAATCGACGGCTAAACTTTTTATAAAAGGTAAACAAAGCTTGACTTTTAAAGATGTGGCGGGAGTTGAAGAAGCTAAGAATGATTTAGTAGAAGTGGTAGATTTTTTAAAACACCCTGAAAAGTACCATAAAATGGGAGCTAGAGCCCCTAAAGGAGTGCTTCTAGTAGGACCAAGCGGAGTTGGTAAAACTTTATTGGCAAAAGCAGTGGCTGGAGAGGCTGGAGTGCCATTTTATAGTATGGCTGGATCTGAATTTATGGAAATGTTGGTTGGGGTTGGGGCAAGTCGTGTTCGTGATTTATTTGGAACTGCAAAAAAAGCTGGAAAAGCAATTATTTTTATTGATGAAATTGATGCTATTGGCCGAATTAGAGGGGGAATGGATGGTGGTCATGGTGAAAGAGAACAAACCTTAAATCAAATTTTAGTAGAAATGGATGGATTTGAAGCAAATACCGCTGTAGTGGTTTTAGCAGCAACAAATAGGGGAGATTTATTGGATCCGGCATTACTTAGACCTGGTAGATTTGACAGACGGGTGGTTTTGGAATTGCCAGATTTGGAAGCCAGACAAGAAATTTTAAAAATTCACGCTAAAGGTAAGCCTTTTGAAGAAGATGTTAATTGGGAGAGAGTGGCAAAGTCGACAGTGGGATTTTCGGGAGCTGAATTGGAAAATATGTTGAATGAGGCAGCAATTGGAGCAGCTAGAATTAATAAAACTAAAATTAATATGAAAGATATTGATGATGCTAGTTTAAAAGTTAAATTGGGCGCAGAAAAAAGAAGGAGTCAAACTGATGAGGATAAATTAATGACAGCTTATCATGAAGCTGGTCATGCATTAGTAAATTATGTGGAAGGGCTTGATCCAGTGTCGAAAATTTCTATAATTTCTCGAGGATCAGCACTTGGTTTTACTTTGATACCGCCTCAAAAAGATATTATTCACTATACAAAATCAAAATTAATTAAACAAATGGCAATGGTAATGGGTGGTAGAGCTGCTGAGGAAATTATTTTTGGTGATATTACAACTGGAGCCTCGTCGGATATTTCCAATGCCACTAATATGGCGAGAAATATGGTGGTGGAATGGGGGATGAGTGAACTTGGACCAATTAATTTGGGACCACAAATTGATGTTGGAGATTGGGGTAAAGCCTATATGGAACCAGCTAAAATTTCTGATAATATGCAAGGAAAAGTTGATGAAGAGATTAAAAAATTTGTGGATACTGCTTTTACTGAAGCTAAAAAAGTAATAACAAAAAATAAAATTAAATTAGAAAAAGTAGCTAAAGCTTTGATGGAAAAAGAAAGCTTGAATCAGGAAGAGTTTGAAGAGATAGTTAAATAATCCTTTTTCAAAATCCACCCCTACCCCTCCTTTGACTTAAAGGAGGGAATTGTTAATTGTAATGTAATTTAAATTACTTATAATTAATCTATGAAACATATTAGTCCAATGGAAGCTATGACTAAAATTGGCAATTTTAAGTATTTAAATGAGTTGAGACAGTTAGCCAGGCAAAATAGAAACAATCCAACAAAATCAGAATCATTGATTTGGAATTCTGTTTTAAAAAATAGAAAAATAGATTATTTATTTCTCAGACAAAAACCACTTGGTAAATTTATTTTAGATTTTTATTGTTCTAAATTGTTATTATGTATAGAAATAGATGGTGATTCACATGATAATAAAAAATATTTAGATAAACAAAGAGATTTATATTTAGAACAAAGAAAAATAAAAACAGTGAGATTTAAAAATGGAGAAGTATTAAATAATATTGAAAAAGTTAAAATTGATTTGAAAAAAATAATAAAAGAAAGAGAATTGATTTTCAGGTCTCCCTTTAAGTCAAAGGGAGATTTAGAGGGATTTTGATTCCTCAAGATTTATTATTCGTTGTAATATCGCGAGAGAACCGAGAGTAACAGGTTCGATACCGCTGATACCAAGATTGCTGTCGCCTAAATTTTGAAGACTGGAATAGGGAGTGTCGGAAGTGTAATTGATAATTCCAAGGTCAAAAGGACAACTGTTAAGGTCTACAATAGTGTTTTTTGGAGATTGTTGATCATAACAACTTTCAGTGACGGCGCTTAAATAAGGACCGGACTCCATTTCTATAACAGTAATATTGTTCTTGAAATAATAATTTAATAAGGATTTGTTTTCTAGAAAAGTACCAAGAACAGAAACGGCTTTTTGGTTGGTTAAAATTGATCCTTGATTGTTGATATATGGAAAAAAATCACTGAAACAATTTTTGAAAAGATAAGAATTCTGAGTATGTTCATCAAAAACTAAACGAGGAATTTGAATATCTCCGACTTCGCTGTTGAGTGCAGCAGCTTTACCAAGAATATAGACCCCTTTTATATTTTTGACATTTTCCATGACTTCAGTAAGAAGATGATAAGCAGCAAAACCTAGAGGATAATCAACATTGAAAATTAAAGAATTGGATTTGTCGATTTTTAAATGGTTTTTGATTTTTAGTCGAGAATCGAGATATTTTGATTTAACTAAATTTTTTATGGGGAATATTTGAGCAGTGATGTCGAGATAATTGGCATTTGGAATAGTTAGAATGCCTAATTTTTTTTGAAAAGATAAATATTCTTTTTTAACCTGTGGATCTGATAAGAAGTATTTCGAAACAAAATAAATAAAATCGTTTGGATTTAAAAGAGATTCTTTGGATTGGATTTGATTCCAAATTTGATAGAGAGATGGATGTTCTGTTTTGAGATTAGATAAAATTTCAAATTGATGAGCCAGAGGAAAACCAGTGAAGGCATTTAAAAGACTGTGGTTGTTGCTGGAGACAAAATAGATTTCTTGGCGAGAAATGTGAAAAACAGGGGCAACAATAGTGGCAATGTTTTTCCACCATTTTTGGGTGGATTTGGTGTAGTTTAGCCAAGAAGCGGAAAGAAGTTGAATTTTTAGGTTGAGAGGTGATTTATAGATTTTTTTTAGCTTTCTGTCCCAATTTGGACCAAGAGAAGAAATAAAAGTTTGCCAGTCTTTAGGGCTAACTTTTAATTTTTTATAAAAATTATCAGATTCTAGATCTTTTTTAAAAAGAGAATAAAGAGAATAATATTTGTGAAAAATTTGATTAAATTTATTCCATTCAGTTTGAAGAGCAATTAGAGTATTGGTAATATCATCAATGTCGGAAACTGAAGCAATAAAATAGGCTAAAATATTTTTTTGAGAATTAAAATGGGCAACTCGGCGGCGACTTTTTGATTTGACTTCTTTCCAATTGGCAACATTTTTATAACCGGCCTTTTCAAAAACCTCTGGACTTTGGCCAAGAATTATTTTTTCAGCTTCATCAATGATTTTTGGAAGGCGATTGAGAGAGTAAATAAGAGCGGAAAAATCGACTTCTTTTTGGTTGGCACCAAAAGGATGGAGAAGGGAATGCATTTTGAGATGGGAGGCAGATAGTGAGTGAATAGTTACTTCGAGATTTGATTTTAGGGCGGTGCGGTAGAAACGAATATGATTTTCGATGGAAGAAATATTGGAAGTTGGTAGAAGAGAAGACATGTAAAAGTTTATCAGATTTCAGATTTCAGATCTCAGAAAAATTAATTAAGACTGTAGATTGCAGAAAAAAGTAGGGGAAGGTATAATTGGGTCATGAGTGAATTTCAACCAATTAGTAATATGGAAAAAAGTTTTACCGTGGGTAAAGTTGAAAAGCCAGTTGAACAAAAAATATTGAGCGTGGCTGAACAAATAAAAAAAAGTGGAATTTTTAAGAAAGATAATTCTGAAACAGAACAAAAGAGAACTAACAAAGTGGACGAAGTAGTGAGATTTGCAAGTGGAGATGTTATTAATTCTTATAAAGATTTAATTGATAAAAGTTGTGATGACCATCTTGATCAAACATTAATAAATCAAACTTTTGATATTTTGAGAAGATCTAGTTCATTAGCAATAAATAATGATCAAGAATTACAAACTAGTTTAAATGTGGGTGGATTGAGGGATATTTTACCAAAAACAACTAAATATGATAATGGTGGTCATTCTGAGTTAAATTTAGAAAGAGGAATAATGGAAATAACAATAACTAGTCCAAAAATAAGAGAGATTTATCGTGAAATTAGTGATATTAGAGATAGCTATGATCTAACAGATTCTTTTGAAAGAAAACAAGCGGCTGATGAAATTGCTGAACAAAGAAAAGGACTTTTATCTTTGAGAAAAGAAATTATTTCTGATGATCAAAGACAAGAATGGATACAAGCTAAAGAATATTTAAAAATGGAAGTAGGAATTCTTGACGGTGAGCAAGGCACTGCTGATGGGTCAGCTGATAAATTAGATGTGGCAGCGGTATTAGGTCAAGCAGTAGAAAAAATAAGTGCTGCGGCAGAAAAAATGGCTAAAGTGGTAAAGAAAATAAATTCTGATGGAAAAGATAATAGTCAAAAGGATATAGATGATATTGGTGGATATGAACTTTTAAATCTAATCAAGAAAGAAACAGATGTTAATGTTTTAACTAATATAGCCAGAAAAAATTTGGATTATATTGAGGGATTAGAAGACGCTTCAAATAGATATCGTTTAACAGGTCAACCTACAGATATTTTGGATCATATTACTAATAAATTAAAGACAGAATTAATTCCAGAAGCAGAAAAAACTGGGGTTAATTTAAAAGAATATGAGTTATTAAGAAAAGAAATAAGAGCGAGATTAACTATTTTTGATATCGGTAAATTTTTAGGAGATGTGAGTTTTAGAATAACCGAAAGTGGTAGGGGTGGTATTGGTGACATGATTGATCAGGCATCTAAAATAGACAGAACAATGGACACGGAAGTTTTAAAATTTTGTTTTAAGGAGTCTGCTGAGGTTGGTTTTAATATTGCTGGTGCTTGGAATTATATCCAGGAAGCTAATTTTAATTATAAAAAAATATTAGGAGAAATTTGGGAAAGTGGTTATGCTAAAGATTATAGTGGTGGCCGTGATAAATTTTTAAAAATTGATCCTAAAATGTCTTCTGTTAAAGGTCAAGACGGTGGATTATTTATGGATGGTAATGGTTATGATCCGGAAAGAGCAGGAATCGTTGATAAATATATAATTAGTAAACTTGGTAATAATGGGAAAAAAGCTTATGAATTAGCTAATGAGTTGGCTGATGCGACAGCAGAAACATCAACTTTTAATTTTGGTTTTATTAATGGTGATAATAATTGTGAAGTTATTTATTTTAGAGATTATCGAAATGATGATGCTTCCAAGGGAAAAAAGATGGGTCCTTTTGCAACGAGAGGAATTGAAAGTTTGGCTCATGGGTGGTTAAGATATTTTTCTAGGTCTACTGATTTGACTGATAAAATGGGTCCGATAAAGGCGGAAGAGGTATTGGTAGATAAAGCAATTGGAAAAAAGAATTCTTCAATGTATTTTGGAAAAGTATTGTCGTCTTATACTTTGTCGGTTAAAAATGCATTAATGGAATCTGATCCAGATCCAAAGAAGATATTAAATTTATCTAATTTTCAGGAGTTAGTTGGTAGTTTCGACAAGGTTGATCCACCTTATGAAATGGTAAAAACAACTACTGGCTGGAGAAAAGCAGAGACACCGGCAGAAAAGGATGCTAATAGTGAAAATAAAAGTCGTGGTGGTGTTTATAATATGAAAGCTTTTTATGTGTTGGGCTTATTGGAAATATTTGCAACCAAAGAGAACATAGGTTGGGATACTAACGCAATGAGTAAATTTAAAGAAGTTGTTTTAGACACTCAGTTATCAGAGACAAAAAAATCTTTTATAAATGAAACTCAATGGAAGTGGATACTTGAACAAAAAATTGCCCATGACAATAAAGGTAATAGTTTGACATATATAGAAGCAATGAGGTTGAATAGAAAATCAAAATTTACTGATTATTTTTGGGATTATTTTGCTAACGGCGGAAAGAAAGGAAAATAATTTAAATTAAGGAGAAATAGGAGGATTAGTAGTTGGTGGATTAGGATTTGGGGTTATTTTTTTCATTTGTTTTATAGTTGAGCACTATCTAGACTTTCTCCAGTTGGTGGATTTTCGTTTGTACCTGGTTTAGAAGTATTCTTTTTCTTATTAAGATCACGAATTTCTTTTATTCTAGTGCCAGCTGCTTTAAATCCAGCTTCTTTTGCCATACTAAGTCCTTGCTGAGCAGTTTTGCTTCCAGGCATATTACTAAGGTTTTCACCGATAGCTTTGCCAAATGGAGATGCTTTGAGCATAAATATAGCTTCTGGGACTAATTTGGGAAGTTTAGATATCATGGCAAGGCCAGCAAGGCCAATTGCAGCTTTGATTACAGCTCCACCCCCAAGAACACCAGTATCTAGTAATGATGGTCTCCAAAGATCCATTCCAGCAACATTATCAATAATATAATTAATAAAGACAACGGTTATTAATACAACTGGAAAAATAGTAACTTTGGAAATTAAATCAATAATCCAAGAAGAAAAACCCACTTTACTGTTTGGAAAAGTACCCATACCGATAACAATGGGAGCAGTAATTATTTGAATAATAATAGTTACATAGGCAGTAAGCAGACCGAAAAATAATTTAATCAACCAAATTGCAACAAAAATGAATAAGATTATGCCAAAAATCAATCCACCCACAGCTCCAATTGCCCAACCAATTGCGCCACCGCCCCAATTTAAAGCCCAACCAGCACCAGTACCTAAAAGACCACCAACACCACCGATTATACTACCTAAAACTATTTGACCAACAAGTCCACTAAGAGCTAACATTGAACCAGCGGGGACAGTAGCATTGGCTAAAGTTGAAAGAGTAGCAAAATCAGCAGTAGCCAGGTTTTTAAATTTAAATAATACACTAGCGCCAGTTCCTCCAAAAAGTGGAATCAGACTAGACCATCTGTGATCAGTAAAAAGAGATGAATCTAAAGCCACTCCTTTAGCTGAAAAAAAGATCATAAGAACCATTCCTTGAATCCAGTAACTTAGGTCTATTATCAAACCGGCAATTGCGTAAGAAAAAGTTACAAGAATTAAAGTGGTGATCAACTTTGGAATACTATTTTGTACGGTAATGACGGCTTGAGGACTAATTTTAACTCGAAGCATAATCATAACTCCAATAATAATAAAAACAATTGAAGATATTGCATAAACAACATTTCTTAAAATTTTCCATAAAGGAAGAAGAGGTTGAAGACTTTGTCCTGCTTTAAAGGAAACTCCTTGAGCATATGTTGGTTTACCTAAAAAAGTATTTTTAACTTGAGCAATATATTCAACTCCAGAAGCTTGTGGTTGATAAAAAGCAGTCGCCATTTTTGCTGAAGTACCCAAAAGACCAGATAATTGGTATTTTGATTCGTCGATGGAACCATCTTCGTTGAAAGGGAGAGGTCCTGTTAAAGTGGTAAGGGCATTAACAGCGGTGGTATTCCAAGAATTTAATTGCCAACTTTCAGCATTATTGCTTTTTATTTGGGCATCTTGGGTTTGTTTAATGATATTAGTATTGGTGGCAGCGAGAATATTTTTGACAAAAAAAGTGGCAGTTATGGTGATTAAGGCGATAAAAATTATTTTAGTTAGAGTGTTTACTGTAGGGAAAAGGCGAGTGTCGCGGGAATTGATTTTTTTAAGAATATTAACGATGGACATTGAATAATTTTAGCATAAAAGATATTTACCAACTAGCAGGACGAAGACCATAAAGACCAGCAGAAGATCCGTCTGGAGAAAAATTTTGATCTAATTGTTTTTGAAGATCAGAGTTGGAGGCTCCTTCTTTTTGATCTTTGTCTGAAATTGGGGTTTTTATTATTTTATTAGTGTTTTCTTCTGTATCGGAAGTTTGTTTTGGGGTTAAATAAAAATCATCGTAGATTTGTTGATAACAACTTAATTCATTTTGAGGAATAGCAGTGGAATAGCTTTGATTAGTTTTATCGATGATATTTTGTTCTATTTCAACTGAATTGTCGTTAGAATCACAATAGAATGGTTTATTTTGTTGGACAAAATAATGAGCAAGATCTTTGATAGTGATCGTCTTACAAATTGAATCAGTAGAAGAGGAATCTATAAAACATTTATTTGAAGAATCGAAACAAATTTTTGAAAGAGAAGTGTTGTTTGAATCGGTTCCTAATATTACTTTTTTAATAATATTGCCTTTAAGACAATTTTGACTATTGGAACTGGTCGAACGAGAACCGGCAAAAGAATGTTTAGTTTTATATTCATCTGGATTATTAACATCACCATAATCAGTCATATCTGAATTTATTTTTGATATTTCTCTACTGCTGATGTTATAGTCGGTTTTGACAAAGAGACCTAAAACCCAATTTAGGAATAAAGTAAAAATATTTGGTTGAGGGCTAGTGTTTGAACTTTGAGTGGCAATTAGGGTAGGAGTTTGGGAAAAAATGAAAACTGGTTTTAAAAAAGGAAGCGATAAAAATAATAAAAAAAAGATTATTTTTTTCATTAATTAGGGATGATGAAGTCGGTGACGTTGGCACCGGTGAAAGATTGAATAAATTTGAGAATTAAAAAAGAGGCAATAACTCCAACTAGTCCAATTATGGCTACGGTTAGAGTGGAAGTGGCTTTGGCGGTTTTTTTTGGATCACCACTGGAGGTTAAGTATTCAAAACCACCTTTAATGAACATAATGAAAAAGGCGAGGCCGGCGAAATAGACTATAACTTGGGCAATATTTTGAAAAAGACAGCCAAAACCTTGAATAGTGGCGACAGCTTCGTTGCCACTACCAGAAACACAACTACCAGACCAGGCGTTTTGGGCGTAAACAGGGGAAGGTAGAAATAATTTGGTGAGCAGATTCATATGGATATTATACTATAAAATATGCCTCGATAAATCGGGGTCGTGTAAATAGGTAAAATTTGGCCCTACGGTTCAAATTTTGCCTATTTACACGAAAAAGGGCGAACACATCGGTCCGCCCTTACAAAAACATTTTTTTTATTAAAAAGGCTTGATGGTTAAATCACCAAGGATATTGATACCGAAGATTGTTCCTATTAGTTGCATTATTGCCCAAGCGGCGAAAACAATGACTAAACCAATTAGAGCATTGGTAATTTGAGCACGAGCAGCAGCAACTTTCTTTTCGTCACCACCGGAAGTAATCCACCTAAGACCACCAACGACAAGAATAAAGAAAAAGATTAAAGAAACGACGATTAAAACTAAACTAATAGCACCAGAAACCATACGATTGACGGTTAATCCTTCAAGATTAGTAAAACTTCCACCGCCTGTGGTTAATTTTAAACTGTCAGCGGCATAGACTGGGGCTGCGATGGCAGCGAATTTGATTTTGTTTGTTATTTCTTTGATCATTTTTTATTTAATAATTATTAACTAATTTTAACAGTAAATTTGAAATATTAAAGGGATGGCCAATTAATTTCTAATTTACCTAGGCCATCAATGCCAAAAAGATTACCAATTAATCGGAGAAGGGCAAAGACGGAAAAAATAATGGCAATACCAATAAGAGAATAAAGAAGAGCATGTTGAGCTTCTTCGTATTTTTTTGGATCACCTTGAGAAGAAATCATCTTATAACCAGCTAAAATGAAATGGTAAACAAAATAGATTAAACCAAAAATAAAGAGAACGGAGATAAGAGATTGAATAACACTGTTCATATAACCAGTAGAATTGTTACTTATGTTTTGGTTTTTTAAAACAGGATTATTGACTATGGCTTGGACTGGTTTAATTAATTTCATATTATTTTATCTGGACAAAAACAGTTGATAAATCAAAAATACTATTTATACCAAGAAGCTTAGCTAACAATGCGCCAATTCCGTAGGCAAGAATAATGATAGCTAAACCAAGGACATTTGTGGTTAATCTTTTTTTTGAAGATTCAAGCTCTTTTGGATCGCCTTGGGAGGAAATCATAGTAAAACCAGCGAGAATTATTTGAATAGTGAAATAAATGACACCAAAAATAGTTAGAATACCAATAACGGAACTAATGATTTTTTCAAGCTGACCAACAGAATTGGAAGTTGGCTGGATGCCAGGACCAGTGAGTTGGTAACTTTGAGCAGCTAAGATTTTGTTAGTTATTTGGACCATAGAGAGTTGGATTAGTAGGGTTGATGCCTGTTACTTTGCCAATAACGGTGGCAAGAACAAAAGCACCAGCAACAATGACAAAACCCATAGCGCTTTGCCAGATAGTGGCCCAAGCAGCGGCAACTTTTTTTTCATCGCCATTAGCAGAAAGATATCCGTAGCCAGCGATGATAATTTGAACAACAAAATAGAGTCCAGCGACAGTGCCAGCTAGTTTAAAAATAGTACTTAAAAAATTGAAAAAACCAGCAGGGCCGTCTGCGAATTTGGTTGGATTTGAAATAGTTCCAAAAATTGCAATCATAATTTATTTATAAACCTGAATTTAAAATATTAAGCCCAGTAATAACTTGAATAATTTGAATTATGGAATAGGCAAGAAGCACTATTGCAAATCCAATTGCGGCACTGGTGATAGCTGATTTGCCTTGTTGAGTTTTTTTAGCATCACTATTGCCTGCGTTCATTATAAGGCTAATTCCTCCAAAAATCAAAAGGGCCAAAAGAAGAATACTGGCAATAATGAGGGAATTTTTGAGAATAATAGAAACAAGAATACTAACGCCGCCATTTCCATAGGTTGTACCGAGAGTTTGATTGGTATTACCCATCTTGATGTTATCAAGATTAAAAGCTAACAATTGTTTCATATCTGTCAAATTATACTATTAAATAGAGAGAATTTCTAACATCTAATTTCCAATTTCTAGTTAAATTTATAAATTCTCGTCACGAATTTTTTATGTCTGGTGAATGTGCGTCGCACGTTCAAGGCCATAAAAAATTATAACTTCGAATTTATTAATAAATTTAATAATAATGGTGTTATAATACGCCACAAATTAGATTGTCGATCATCGATGGTCGATCGTCGATTAATAAAGTAAAATAAACATATGAAAAAAATAGTTGCCCCACTATTAATAGTATTTGGTATTTTGTATTTAGTATTTAGTATTAATACTGTAAATGCTAAGACACCTATAGTTACTCCAATCACAACAGCAATTCCGACAGCTATTTTGATGCCAACCGAAACTCCGACTGTTAATATTACTGAAGCAAAGAGTAATAAGGTTAATTATGAAACGGGGAAATGGAATGGATTTAATAGTTTTAAGTGGATGATTAAAATAGCTAGTGAAAGAGGGGTTTCAACAAACACTATAGTTTTGCTTTTATTATTGCCATTAATTGCCACTTTGGCTTCATTTTTACATTATATTGTAGGTTTTTCGGGTTATGGAATTTTTATGCCAACGATGATTGCTGTGGCTTTTTTAGCAACTGGATTTTTTGGAGGATTGTTATTGTTTGCTTTGATTTTGATAATTTCTCTTTTGGGTAATATGTTTTTGAAGAAACTTAAAATCCACTTTTGGCCAGCTAGGGCTATTAATTTAATGTTTATTTCAGCGGCTGTTTTTGGATTAATGTTGATAACTAGCTATATCCAAGTAATTGATATTAGTAAAATTTCTATTTTTCCAATTTTATTTATGATTCTTTTGGCTGAAGAATTTGTGAGAACACAATTAGTTAAAAGTAAAAATGAAGCCAAAAACTTAATGGCAGGAACTATTGTTTTGGCAATAAGTGGAGCAATTGTGATGAATTTTGATTCTGTTCAAGGGTTAGTTTTAAAATATCCAGAATTAGTTGTACTAATAGTAATAGTGTCAAATTTATTGATTGGGAATTATTCAGGAATAAGACTAACTGAAATTAAGAGGTTTAAAGGGGCTATTCGTTCTAAACCCACCACCCGATAAATCGGGAGCCTCCCTTGAAGAAGGGAGGCCTTAATTAAAGTAAAACTAATATGTTTAATTTAAAAAAATATCGACAATTTTTGACCAAGAATGAGAGAAATAAAATCTATTTGAGAAAAAATAGTGCAAGTGGTAAGGCTATTGCGGATAGTAAATTTAGAACTAAAAGAACAATTTCTAAGGCTGGAGTGTCGGTACCAAAATTAATTGCCAGATTTAAGACAGAGCAAGATTTGGCTAAATTTAGATGGGAAGATTTAGAGGGAAATTTTGTAATTAAACCTGAATCTGGTTATGGTGGAGAAGGAATTATAATTGTCCGAAAGAGAGGAAAGTGGGCTGGTGAATGGCAAAAAATGAATGGGGAAATTGTAAAAAGTTATGATTTGAATTTACATTGTCAAGAAATTTTGGCTGGTAAATATAGTTTACATGCAATGCCAGATAGGGTTTTAGTAGAAGAAAGAATTAAAATTCATCCAATGTTTTTGTCTTTAACAAAGGCAGGGACTCCTGATATTAGAGTAATCGTCTATAACAATGTGCCAGTGATGGCGATGTTTAGAGTTCCAACTGAAAAGAGTGGAGGTAAGGCAAACTTGCAACAAGGAGCAATGGGGCTTGGAATTGATTTGGCAAGTGGAATTACAACTTTTGGAATTGAAGGAAAAGGAGAAGAAGTTTATAGAATTCATGATTATGGAAAAAAGAAAAAAAGAAAAGTTAATGGAATAAAAATTCCTTTTTGGAGAGAAATTTTGGAAACAGCTATTAATTGTCAAAAAGCCATTCCGAGTTTAGGATTTATGGGAGTTGATGTGGTTTTGGATAAAGAAAAAGGACCAATGGTTTTGGAAGTAAATGCTAGACCTGGACTTTCAATTCAAATTTGCAATAAAGCTGGTTTAAAACTTAGAATGGAAAAGGTTGACGAAATTATGGTTAGAAGTGTGGATCATGCAATTACTTTATCTAAATATTTGTTTGGGGAAAGTTTTTTTGAAAAGATAGAAGAAAAAGAAAAAAAACAAACAGTTTCGCCAATTGAAGTGATTAAAGTTAAAATTCCAAAAGGATTTAAGCCGTTTTTGCAAAAAAGTCCAATTATTAAACAAGGAAAACACAGAGTAGTTGAGGTGAGAGCTAAGGTTGATACGGGAGCATTTAGAAGTTCAATTGATAGAAACCTGGCAGAGAAGTTGGGGCTTTTGAGTAAAGACAGAATTTTGTATTATCGAAATTATAAATCAAGTTTAGGAAAACACCATGACAGACCAGTTATTGGAATTACTTTTTGGCTTAATGAAAGCAAAGTAGTGACAGCAGTTAATGTTGCTGATAGAAATAAACTAAGAACTAAATTTTTATTAGGTAGAAAAGATTTAGGAGGGTTTTTAGTTTCAGCTAAAAAATAAAATTATGATAACTCGTAATATTTTTTTGCAGTGCTCGACCCCTTCGGTAATGCACCTCGGATGCTGCGCGCTTAAAAAAACATTACTTCGTTATTTTTTTAATTAAATATGAAAAATACAAAAATAGCAGTATTTTTTGGAGGGAAAATTAGCCAACATTTAGTGTTGGTAAAAAAGGCAGCTAAAAAATTAGGTGTATCTTTGGATTTAATTTCTTATAATAAAATTTGTTTTAATACAGAAAAAAGAGAAATTTTGATTAGGCCAAATTTTGCTGGTGAAAGTAAAATTAAACAATTTGATGATTATAAAAATGTAAATGATTATGATGTTTTGTTTTTTAGAACTACAGGAAAACATTGGGAAGAAGTTGATTTGATATTAAATAGTATAAAAAAAGAAGACATGGTGGTGGTTGATCCTTTAGTTAGAACAGGAAAACCATCAATGGCTTGTAAGGCTTGGCAAATGTTAGTTTTAAAAACAGCAGGAATAGAAGTACCAAAGACAATTTATGGAAGTTTATGGTATTTGTATGAGCAAATGAGATCTCAGATCTCATATCTCAGATCTCAGGAAAACAAAATAAAATTTGATTTTCCAGTTATTGTAAAAGGAAGCGGAGGAGATAGGGGGATGAGGGTTTATAAAGTTGATAATTTAGATGAAATGGAAAAATTAGTTAAAGATTTGAGAAAAAGTGAGACTGAAGAAGGAAGAAGGTATATGTTGCAAGAATTTATTCCTAATAATGGGGATTATCGAGTTTTGGTTTTAGGAGAAAAAGTTTTGGGAGTAATGAAGAGAAGTAGTCAAAGTAAGGATGAATTTAAAAATAATTATTCGGCTGGAGGAAAAGTGGAAGTGGCTGATTTACCAGAAGAGATTAAACAATTAGCAGTTAAAGCGGCTCGAATTTGTGGATTGGCTGTGGCTGGAGTTGATGTAGCTTTTAGAAACAATGATTTAAAAAAACCAATAATTTGGGAAGTTAATAAAGGACCTCAATTTAAAGGATTTATGCAGGCAACTGGAATTGATGTGCCAGCTGAAATAGTTAAATTTTTAGTAAGTTTAAAAAATTAATAATTTATGATGACTCAACAATATTTTTGCAGTGCTCGACCCCTGCGGTAATGCACCTTGGATGCTGCGCGCTTAAAAATATTATTTCGTCATCTTTTGAATAAATATGAATAATAAAAAAATAGTTACGTTTACAATGTCTTTACGACAAAGCCAATTTGAAGTTGACAGGTTGGAATTTGAAGCTAAAAATTTGGGAGTTGAAGTTAATAGAGCTTTATATAAAGACTTAACTTTTAATTTGGAAAATGGTAAAACAAGGGTTTTTGTTAAAGGAGAAGAAATCAATGGTGATAATACTCTGGGAATGTGGTTTAGAGTGGCAGGGACAAGATCGGGGAAATATACTGAGGCTAGGAATTTAGCAATTCGCTTGTTAAGTGAGCAGGTTTTTGCGGCTAATCATGGTGGTTATTTAGGTTGGACAAGAATGGGAAAAATTTCTCAACATGGAGTTTTTTTAGAAAACGAGATTCCGATAATTCCAACTAGAATTTTTTATACTAAAAAACAGGTAATGGAAAGTAAATTTTGGCGAGAATTTGATTGGCCAGTGATTGCTAAACATGAAAGAGGTTATCAAGGAAAATCGGTGAGAAAGTTTGAAACTTTTAGAGAACTAAGAAGATTTGTGAGAAAAATTAACGAGAAAAATGTGGGAATGTTTTTGTGGCAAAAATATTTACCGACTAAATGGGATTTGAGAATTATTGTTTTGGATGGAAAGGTGGTTGGAGCTATGAAAAGATCGGCAGTGGGAGATGAATTTAGAAGTAATTTTAGTTTGGGCGGGAATGTGGAAACTTGGAATTTGTCAAATGAAGAAAGAGAAGTTGCCAAAAAAGTAGCTAAGGTTTGCGGTCTTGATTATTGCGGTGTGGATATTATGAAAGATGACGATGGAAATAGTTTTGTTTTAGAAGTGAACAGACAATGTCAGTTTCAAGGTTTTGAAAAATCAACAGGGATTAATGTGGCAAAATTGGTGGTGGAAATGTTTTTAAAAAGACAGTAAACTTCTAAAATGCAATTGCTATACATATTTTTGATTTCAATGGTGCCTTTAATTGAACAGCGAGGGGCAATTCCAGTAGGAGTTATTGGTTATCATATTAATCCATATTTAGTTTTTTTAGTTAGTTTGATTGGAAGTTTTTTGCCAGCACCATTTATATATTTGTTGTTTAATAAAATTTTTGCTTGGATGAAAAAAATAAGACAGTTAAATAAAATTACTGGTTTTATTGAAAAGAAGGTACAAAAGGGTTCGGAAAAAT
>JAQVSI010000046.1 GCA_028700625.1 Candidatus Shapirobacteria bacterium | reverse complement strand
TGGATCGATTGATATTGTTGCCAGTTATCGAATTTCGGAAAATATGACTGCATGGGAAATAGCGGATATTTTGCTTAATAAATCACACTATTTTGGTCCGAATGACGAATACAACTATATGTTTATGCCTTAATTGGTTTTATCTCCAAGTTTGATCATTTAGTCTTTTAGCAATTACTTCCTGCTCATTATATAAAGCTTGATCTTCATCAATCCAACGATTTTCTTCAGCACTTAACCATTGGTTTGATTGCATTTTCGAAACAATCTTTTCCATTCGTCCAATTCTGATATTCATTATTTCTATCAATCTATCGGCATCCTTTTTGTTATTTTCATAAGTTGACGAATAGCTACGGATATTTTCCCAACTGGGTCTTATTTCTTTTAATCTATTGAGAGATGCTACCCAACTATCAACTACTTCTTTAGAATAATTTGGGGGAACATATCCGGCAAAATGAAGAACTATTACTTGCGAAGGACAGCCGTTCAACATTCCTTCTACTTCAGAAATACCCACTTCCTGGTAATTCTTGTCTAATAAAAATTTCTTAGTATCTGGAAACTCAAACTGATTTTCTATTAGTTCTTCGGCTTCATAATACCCAATATTTAATGCTTCGCCGTATGTTGTATTTGAATATTTTGCGTCTCTCATCGCCTTTGTCATTGGATACCCACTTCTTGTTGCCTCGTAGGAAAAATCGTCGAATTCTAGCATTACTTCACCTCTTCGAGAAGCTGAGTCCTCGAGTTTTGGTTGATATTTTAATGCTTTTACTTTTGCTTCGGCTCTTTTTTCGTTTAAAAGATCTAGATATTTTTGCTTATCAATCTTTATTTTTGATGATTCTTCTAAATCTAGGCTGGCATCTCGCCAATTTTTATCCAAAACTCCTTTTTGTTTTTCAAGGGGGAGAACGTGATTAATGTCATTAATATTAATAAAACCAATTTCCCTTGAGTCACCACTTCCTTTTCTATTATCACCCATGACAAAAACTGAATCGTCGGGAACTGTTACTTTTTGACACTCTTTTAAGTAAGATTCACCAAAAGTTGAATGTGCTTGAGCAGTATAAGGCTCTTTTTGTGGTTGATCATTTAGATACACAATGCCGTTTTTCAATTCAATAGTATCTCCTGGCATACCGACAACTCTTTTTACCCAGCCGGAAGGACGACCGTAAAGTTTTTCTGTCAATTCTTTTGTTTTGTCATTTAATAAAACGACAATATCCCCTCGACTTAATTCATGATTAAAATAGCGATTACCAAATAGAACCAGCCCGTTGGGGTAACGGAACATTCCTGGGGAATCAACAATTTCTTTTGACTGTTCTTCTGGTGTTTTTCCCTGACCCTTTGGAAAGGTTGGTGACATAGACCCTGTTCCTGACACTGTAATAATTTCGGGACTGTATCCCAAACCATCTTTTGTTAACTCAAATACTAAAAAGTAACCCAATACCCATACTGGCAGAATTATTCCTATAACTGCTAATGAAGAGAATATTCGAGTAATAATTTGTTTTATATTCTTTGGTTTAAGAAATGAGAGTTTAAACCTTTCGACTTTTGTTCTTTCTTTTAATTCTTTGAGTCCAGATGAGCGATAAATCAAAATTAAAGGGAAAAATGCAAGATTAAAAATAAGTTTAAATATTGATCCAAAAAAATTACTTTTTTTATTGCGAATTTCTTTCTTTGATTTATCTCCCTTAACAAGTTTTATCGAAATCATCAAAACAAATATGCAGAAAGCGATAATACCAAGACCCATTGACGTTAGCATTATTATCAAAAAGGGTGTGGAATTGCCAAAGGGGGTATCTTGGACGGTACCTTTAAACCAATTTGTGGCAAAACCAATACTTCCAGTAAAGGCAACGATACACAGTAACCAAAGAACAATGAAGAATCTTATAAATGCGGACGATTTTTCCTTCTTTACCACAAGTTAATTATATCCAATAAAATACACTTTTGTTTATTCTCTAACATCTATTTCTTGGCGATAGAACCGCAACAAATGATTTAAGAAGGTCTATTGGATGGATGAATTAAATTATCGCCAATCTTTTTAAGAAATTGTCAAACTGATCGATGGTGATGTTCTTAAGTTGAATTCTGGCAATTTTACCGCTTTTATTTCCTTTAAATATTATTTTTTCGTATTTAAGTTTTGAATCATTTAAGACGCTCTCTACTTTTTGCCGATTTACATCGGATCCCCAAATCTGTAGTCCTCCGCCTTCGGCATCAGGATTTACTGGTAAATTTATTGAGACTTTATCCTCAAATGAAGTTGTTAAATAGAAATTTAAAAATTTTGGAGTCTTGATAGACATAATGTTTGGATAGTTACTCTGATTCTCATTAATTCGGTTACTCAGACGTAAAAGCTCTTCGACTAAAGTCTCTTCTGGCCTGTCTTTGTAGTAGTTTATAAACTCTTCATCAGTCAAAATGATTTTTGACACCGTAGATTTACCAATATCTTTTTTCACTTCAGAACCATACAGTTTCGGAATTAATATTTCAAAATCCTGATGTTTGTAATATTCCAGTTCAACTGCATAAACTGTAAATTCACTATTATTGTTGAGGAAAATAATTAAGTCTTTAAGTTGGTCGTGTAAATGATCCATTAGGACAACAAACTTAAAGTTGCCATCGTTTAAATTTCTTCTTGTGTTTTCCAGTAGATAATTAATTTCATCATCAGAAATCTCAAAGAAATCCGTCAATCTTTGTTTTAGGGTTTTACCAAAATCCTTATTAGTATGAAGATTTATTTGTTCAATGAAGTTTCCAAAGTCTCTAAAGTTTGACCAAAGTGAAGCTCCGTAATCCAAAACTTGAGCCACCACCGTTCTTTTGTCAGGGTTTTTATAAAATTTGGTTTCAATTAAGTAAAGTTCACCATCTTTATCCACCCCCAGAGCATCTATTGGTCCACTTTTAGTGGAAAATTCTCGTGCCAGAATCAGGAGTTTTATGTCTTCTTTAATATCGTAGAGAGGAATGCTTTCTGGATTATCGTATATGTACTGTTGGAGATTGTCTTCTAAACGGAAATTACTCTTGTCTAACTTAATTGCGTTTTTTCCATTTTTCGAAATTATT
>JAQVSI010000045.1 GCA_028700625.1 Candidatus Shapirobacteria bacterium | reverse complement strand
TAGGGTATTTTTCACCTTTCCCTCACGGTACTAGTTCACTATCGGTCTGCTAAAGTATTTAGCCTTGGAGGTTGGTCCCCCCAGATTCCCGCGACATTTCACGTGTCCCGCGGTACTTAGGTATCCGATCAAACTATACTTGATTTTAAAATACGAGACTTTCACTCTCTTCGGTCACTCATTCCAGAGTGTTCTTATAATCTTTCTAGTTCTTATATCAGACCCTGCAACCCCATATCTTGCGATATGGTTTAGGCTCATCCGTTTTCGCTCACCGCTACTAACGGAATCTCATACGATTTATTTTCCTTCGGGTACTTAGATGTTTCAGTTCCCCGACTTACCATGCTACGGCTTGCGCCGGCATCTCTGACATTACGGCCAGAGGAGTTTCCTCATTCGGATACTGTTGGATCATTATCTGTTGACGACTCCCCAACACTTTTCGCAGTCTTCCGCGTCCTTCTTCGGCTTTAGCAACCAAGGCATCCACCATTTGCTTTATTAAAACTTTTCTCAATATTTGGCAACTCAATTTAGTTGCCAAGAATAAACGAAATTGAAATTAAATTACTTTCGATTCAATAAATTGTTAATGTACAAATACTTAGTTTAAAGAGATAAATTTCTTTATCTCCTTATTTCTAATTATTTATGTGGACCTGGGGAGAGTCGAACTCCCGACCTCCTCATTGCAAATGAGGCGCTATAACCAACTAAGCCACAGGCCCATTTTTTTATTCAAAGTGCTACTTTCAATCCATAAAAAAACCGAAAGCTCAATGCTTTCGGCCATATTCATCCTATTTACTTCTTCCTAAACTGGCAGTCCTCCTTGGTTGAAGTTTTGATTAGAATTTTTTTTGACTTTCAGCATCTCTATAAGTGGAAGTATTCTACCTAATTTAGGTAAACACGTCAACACCTAAATTAATTAAATAATTGATCTAATTTTTGCCACATTTCTCCATTCTCATCTTCATAACCCAATGCCCAAAATCCATATCCTCCAAGCTGATTTTGTTTGACTAACTCAATTTTTCGACTAATACTTTCCAAATTTTCAAAATAAATTTGATGAATTTCTCCATTTTCTTCAAAACTCACCCATGGTGTCATCGATTCCTCGTCCCAATTTAGTTTCATACTTGATGAACTTGATAAACTTTCTAACTTTATAAACTCAATCATCCTCTTATAACTTGCCAAAGCCGACCAACCACTTTTAACTGCCGCCCCAAATTCGTTTTTATAAGTTTTCCATTCATAACCATACAATGGATATGCCAAAATCATCTTTTTTTTATCTAAACCTAAAATTTCAATCTTTTCCACCACTTCCAAAATATTTCTTTCCCCAACTGGTGATCTAATTGGTGCCACTGGTCCCGCAAAATCCACCCCCGGCCTATGAAAATCATAAGCCATCACTATTAAATAATCCATTTTATTTATCAAATTATTAATTTGTTCTTCAGATCCTTTGATAATAGTATTAGCAAACACATCTAAACTTATTTCTCCTAAATCTTCTTGTTTTAATTTATTAAAAAAACTAATCATTTCTTCAGATAAAACTGCCGTCGGATTTCCCATATACTCAAAATCAACATTAATCCCGTCAAACTTTTGTTTTTCAAACAAATCTTTTAACTGTTTAATCAAATTATCTTGTGCTTCATTTGAAGCCATCAATTGGTTAATTTTTTCATCTTTAAACAATTTAATTCCTAAAATATTTTTTCCTCCATTTTCCCAAATTAAATCCTTCTGTTTTAAATAAATTTCACTATTTATTTTCTTAGATTGCGTATCCCAAATTAAATTTCCTTTTTCATCTACTTCTATCCCTAAAAAAATTAAATGACTGATTTCATCTGTATATTTGATTGTTTTCCCAACATTCCAAGTTGGCAAAAACCCTATTATTTTAGTTTCATTCTTATTTCTAATTATATTTTTTTTACTCGACAATGGATTCAAAATCTCATTTTTATTTAAAATTTTCCATCCAAAAAAACCACCTATCAATACCAAAATGAATCCCAATCCCAAAAACCACTTTTTCATGTCCTTAATTCTATCAAAAGTCCCAAAAACTATTTTTTATTTTTTACAAACCTAGATAAAAAATTATCTTTTTTAATGAAAACTAAATAAGTTAACCCAGCTATAAACAAATCTTTAAAATTAAATCTTTTTAACGGCAATACTAAAGAAAAATTAATTAAATTAACAAAAATAAAAGCATAAATAAAATACAATATCTTTTTATCATATTCGTTTTTATTTATTAAATTAATAGATACTACTATCTGTAAAATACACAAAAGCAAACCTAAAACAAACACAATTATCGCTATTACTTGTTGATAAATTGAAATTACAGTAAAAATACTATTAAAACCAATTAACCCAAATTCAGTAAAAAGGAGAAAAATCAAAGTAATATAAGGCAAGAAAGACAATACTCCTAAAGTTAAAAACAACCAACCAATTTTTCTAAAAATATTTTTTTTAAAAAATTCAATTATTTTAGTTTTTTTCATATATTTATTCAAAGTGGGTGATGGAGAACTCGAATCTCCGACCCCTGTCTTATCAGGACAGTGCTCTAACCAACTGAGCTAATCACCCGTAAAAGTAAACCTATTGTAGCAATAACCTTATCAAATTTAAATACCGCAAAAAACTTCTCCCTTTTATCAAGGGGAGATATCGATTTATCGACAAAGAGATTTGTTTTAAAATCCCAAAATTGCGGGAGCTACTACCGACAACACAGTAATTATTACAGCAGAAATTATTCCTCCTAAAAATACACACAACATCGATTTTTTAAATTTCAACCCCATAAAAGCTGCTGCTGCTGTTCCTGTCCAAATACCAGTCGTTGGTAATGGAATTCCTACAAAAGTAATCAACCCAATTTCTTTATATTTATCTAATTTTTCCGAACCCTTTTGTACCTTCTTTTCAATAAAACCAGTAATTTTATTTAACTGTCTTATTTTTTTCATCCAAGCAAAAATTTTATTAAACAACAAATATATAAATGGTGCTGGTAAAAAACTTCCAATCAAACTAACTAAAAAAACTAAATATGGATTAATATGATAACCAATAACTCCTACTGGAATTGCCACTCGCTGTTCAATTAAAGGCACCATTGAAATCAAAAATATGTATAGCAATTGCATTTTAGAAGTTTACTGTCTTTTTAAAAACATTT
>JAQVSI010000044.1 GCA_028700625.1 Candidatus Shapirobacteria bacterium | reverse complement strand
AGCGACCCGTTGAATTTCGATTTCCGCCTGCTCCCCGGCAGTCCCAATATCGGGGCCGGAGAAAACGGGACAACTATCGGAGCGATGCCGATTATTCCAAGATGACTTTTATTTTGTATGCCCTGTACAAATATACGAATCAGTTAAGTGACGGATGATTTTGAGTTCAGAACATCCGTCAGATTGTCAATTAGCCGTCGTTTTTAGGCTTTGGGGATAATTGGAGCTATCGGGTTGAATAAAGCAGACCCTCATTGTATATTCAGATTGTTGTCAATCTGGAGCGGTTCTAATGGAAAAAGAGTTCAACGTAACTGGCAGCTGCAATCCGCAGAAGCATTACATGGTGGATATTTCCGGGAAGATTAATCAAGTAATAAGACTTATTGATAACAAGGAATACTTTACCATCTGTAAGCCATTTCAGTATGGAAAAACTACAATGCTGAAAGAGCTTTCCCGGCATTTGCACGACAAATACACCGTACTATTGTTGTCTTTTGACGATATTGTCTCAGATATTTATGAAAATGAAAAAGTCTTCAATCGGAGAGTTGCTGAATTATTTATTGAAGCCCTCAGTCCCCGTTTTGCAGGAGAAATTGAAACCCTAAAAAGTCTGTTGATAGACGATTTGTCGCTATATTCATTTTTCCCCAAATTTATAAAATTACTGGGACATCAAATTGTTATTTTTATTGATGATGCGGACAGACCTGGCAATAGTCAGCCATTTCTTAATTTTCTTTCAATACTCAGGGCATTGTATTTAGAACGGTATGAGAAAAACTCTGCATTTCATTCACTTGCATTGTCAAGTGCTTATGATGTCAAAACACTGAGACCTCAATCGGAAGAAGACAAGATACGCAGCATTCCTTGGAATATTGCCGCTGATTTCAATGTTGACATGAGCTTTAATTCTGCCGAAATCAAAACAATGCTTGCTTCTTATGCTGGGGACAAAGGCGTAAAAATGGATTTCGATGCCATTTCTGAACGCATTTACTATCATACTGGTGGTCACCCTTATCTGATAAGTTATCTGTGCAAAATTATAGATGATAATTTAAATTTGCAAAAATCGGATGACTCTTTCGAATATTGGAAAATTACAGATATAGATCATGCGTCTCAATTGATAATTAGCAAATGCAAAGACATTTCTCATTTTATCAGCTTAACTGAAATGCTTAAAGGCGACTTAGCTTTATATAGAATAGTTGCCAGTATTATTTTTGAAAACGGTTATTTTTCCTATTCCGTCCATGAACCTATTTTAAATAAGGGCATTGAACATGGCTTGTTTAGATGTAACGCTGGACGCATAGCGATTCACAATCCCATCTATAATCATATCATAGCCGATTTCATGTCGGATTATAGCGCTAAGAATCAACAGGAGGCTCCAGATGAAAAAATTTAATGTCAATGGAAGCTGCAATCCTCAGAAACATTATATGGTTAATATTTCGAGTAAATTAAAACAGGTAATGGGGCTTATTGAACAGGGAGAATATTTTACTATTAATCGTCCGCGCCAGTATGGAAAGAGTACTATGCTTTCAGCAGTCGCAAAAGAACTCAGGAAGAAAAAAAATGAATATATTCTGTCCCGAATGAGCTTTGAAGGCATGGATGATGATAACTTTAAAGACTCAAAAGAGTTCTGTCCGGAATTTGTGAGGCGCTTTATAAAAAGCTTGAAAATGTTTTATCCCGAATATTTCAAATTAGCTGAAAAATTAGCTGTTGCGGTAAAGAGTATGAATACGCTGTCCGCCTTCATCTCTGAATTAACTTCAAACGCCGGACATGACCTTGTCCTATTAATTGATGAAGTTGACAAGTCGAGCAACAATCAACTTTTTCTTAATTTTCTGGGAATGCTGAGAGATAAATATCTTGCAAAAAATGATGAAGAGGATACTACATTTCGCTCTGTTGTCCTTGCGGGGGTACATGATGTTAAATCCCTTAAACTTAAGATCCGCAAGGATACTGAAACAAAGCTAAATTCTCCGTGGAATATTGCTGCGGATTTCAATGTTGACATGAGTTTTAATCCCGCCGAAATCAAAACGATGCTCGTTTCTTATGCCGAAGATAAAGGCGTGAAAATGGATTTTGACGCTCTGGCGGAACGCATTCATTATTATACTAGCGGTTACCCATTCCTGGTCAGCAAAATATGTAAAAATATCGATGAGGAAGAGGCCGGACAGAATCCGGACTACAATCCCAAGTGCTGGACTCTCAACGACATCGACTGGTCCTTCCGCTGGCTGACACGCCCCATGTATAAGACGACGAACTTTGATGATGTAATCAAGAATCTTGAAAACAATAATGACCTGTATGAACTGGTTCGTGCCATTTCTGTTGAAGGCCACGAAATAAGCGCATCCGCCGATAATCCAGTAGTAGATCTCGGAATTACATATGGGATTCTCTCGGGAATTCATGGACGGATTACCATTTCAAATCGTGTTTATGAGCAACGCATTACCACCTATATGCAATCAAAAAAAGAGCTGGCTGATCTAAGGAAAATATCCTTTTATCATGAGTTCGGATATCTGAAAGATGGTAAGCTTGACATGCAGTTTATTCTCTCGAAGTTCCAGGAATTTATGAAAGAGCATTATTCCGAGAAGGATACAGCGTTTCTGGAACGAGAAGGACGATTGGTATTCATGTCGTTTCTGAAGCCGATTATAAACGGCAAAGGTTTTATGTGGAAAGAACCCGTTGTCGGAGACGAGCGCCGCATGGATATCGTTGTAACCTACGGCAAAGAACAAAAAGAAGTTATTGAACTTAAGATATGGCGTGGCGAAGAATATCATCAGGAAGGCTTGAAACAGCTTTCAGACTACCTTGATTTCCAAGGCATTAAGAATGGATATCTCCTGATTTACGATTTCCGCAAGGATAAAAAATATAGGTCAGAAAATATAAAATTTGCCGATAAAGAAATTTTTGCGGTTTGGATATGAGTTAAATTATTGGCAAATAAATATTTGTAAAGTGCTGCTATTAATATAGTTGCAATGTTGATGTTTTATACGTCTTATGATGTAAAAAACGTCTAAAAAAAGTTGGTTCCTCCTGTGGCTGAATGACTTAGATGTCCCGGGAAGCAGTCACGCTGTTAGACACAGTTTGTTTCAGATGTCGCAGTCTCGTAAGTCATTGCAAATTAGCCATTTACAAGTCGGATTTTCCGGCTTTCCG
>JAQVSI010000043.1 GCA_028700625.1 Candidatus Shapirobacteria bacterium | reverse complement strand
CAAACTTAGATCAATTCATCGGCAAGGAACTTGTTTTCAAAGTAGTAAACGTTGATGAAGAACATCGTAATATCATTCTCTCCCGCCGTCAGGTACTGGAAGAAGAAGCTGCCATCAAACGCCAGGAACTTCTTTCAAAACTGGAAGTAAATTCCGAACTGGACGGAGAAGTAAAAAATATAACTCAATATGGTGCTTTCATCGATCTTGGAGGCATAGACGGTCTGTTACATTTAACAGATATGTCCTGGGGTAAGATATCTCATCCTACGGAAATGCTACAGATTGGAGACAAGGTTAAGGTAAAAGTGATAAACTTCGATCCTGAAACCAACAAAATCTCTTTAGGCTTAAAGCAGCTTGTTCCCCACCCCTGGGAAAACATCGAGATTAAGTACCCAGAAGGCACACGCATCGCTGGTAAAGTGGTTAGTGTGAAATCCTTCGGTGCTTTCGTGGAAATCGAACCCGGTGTTGAAGGGCTTGTGCATATCTCTGAAATGAGCTGGACAAAGAAAATAGCCGATGCTCGCAAGATTCTGAAAGTAGGCGATACCATAAACGCTATCGTTCTGGAATTGGATAAAGAAAACAAGCGCATCTCCCTTGGCATGAAGCAGATGGATGCCAATCCTTGGCTTACCATTGAAGACCGTTATCCCATGGGAACTGTCCTTACCCGCAAAGTAAAAAGCCTCACCGCTTTTGGTGCTTTCGTGGAGATAGAGGAAGGTATCGATGGCTTGGTTCATATCTCTGATATTAGCTGGACAAAGCGCATTTATCACCCCCGCGAAATGTATCGCAAGAATCAGGATGTAGAGGCAATAATCCTCTCTATTGATCGGGCGCAACATCGCATTGCCCTTGGCGTGAAACAGCTTGTTCCAGATCCATGGGAAAGTTTAAATGTAGTGTTGCCCGTGAACACCGAAGTGAAAGGTAAGATAAGCAAACTTATTCCCAAAGGCTTACTGGTAGATGTTCCTATGGGCGACGATGTGGTGGAAGGCTTTATCCCCATCTCCCATCTTGCACTGCCTAAACTTGAGCGTAGCGAAGATGCCTTCCATGTTGGTGAAGAGCTTCCCCTCAAGGTTATCGAGCTTGACATGGAAAATCGCCGCCTTATCCTCTCTGTAAAGGCTTTCTTCTTCTCTCGCGATCCCATATTGCAAGAAGAATATATCGCCATACACGAGCAGTTTATGCGCGAAAAAGCAGCTAAACAACAGAAGAAAAAACAAGAAAAAGAAGCCCGCGAAAAACAACAAGCCGAAATGAAGGAAGAAGAAGCTAAAGCCTCTTCCGAAGCTGTCATTGCAGCTCAAGAAGAAAAAACTGTAGAAAGCATCATTGCCGAAACAGCAGAATCTGAGGTAGCGGAAACCACAACTGAAGAACCAATAGTGGAAGAAACTCCTGTTGTAGAGGAATCTCCTGTTGTTGAAGAAACTCCTGTTGTAGAGGAAACTCCTGTTGTAGAAGAAACTCCTGTTGTAGAGGAAACCCCTGTTGCAGAAGAAACTCCTGTTGTAGAGGAATCTCCTGTTGTTGAGGAAACTCCTGTTGTAGAGGAAACCCCTGTTGCAGAAGAAACTCCTGTTGTAGAGGAAACTCCTGTTGTAGAAGAAACTCCTGTTGTAGAAGAAACTCCTGTTGTAGAGGAAACCCCTGTTGTAGAGGAAACCCCTGTTGCAGAAGAAACTCCTGTTGTAGAGGAAACTCCTGTTGTAGAGGAAACTCCTGTTGCAGAAGAAACTCCTGTTGCAGAAGAAACCCCTGTTGTAGAGGAAACAATAGAAGAAGAGATTGCAGAAATCCCTTCTACCGAAGAAGAAGAAACAAAACCTGAATAATGAACAAACAAAGTATAACAGATGTGACGGCTCTTAGCAGCCGTCATTTCTTTTTAAGCTGGGATTTTATTGTCCCCCTGTTTATCCTGATTATTGGCACGGCTATCTTTCGGAGTAGCAATCTGGATTTATACATCCAGAATCATTACTATTCATCCGCCTCTGCTTGGTTGTTTAATAGCTCTTCCATCGCCATGTTTATCTACCATTATGGCAATCTTCCGGCATTGCTGCTTTGCATCGCTGCTTTGGGAGTGTATATCTTTAGCTTTAGTAACCCTCGCCTTAGGACATACAGGAAGATAGCTATCTATCTGGTGATAGTAATGATTGTGGGACCAGGGCTATTGGTAAACAGCATCCTAAAGGACAATTGGGGCAGACCCAGACCGCGTGATGTAATACAATTTGGGGGCGAATACAGCTATGAAGCTCCTCTTACCATAGATACTTCCAGCCCCGGCAAATCATTCCCCTGTGGACATGCAACCATGGGGTATTATTTCTTTGCTTTAGCTTTCGTGCTTAGGCAACATAGACGTTCACTGTCCAAGCTGGTGCTACTTGCATCATTAATCTGGGGAACTGTTATCGGTTGGGTGCGCATCGGGCAAGGTGGGCATTTCGCCAGCGATGTCTTATGGGCAGGAGCATTGGTGTACCTCAGTGCCTATTTGATGTACAGGGCGATGGGCTTGCACCACAATGTATTTTACCTTCCTGTTTCTCCGCCACGCAAGCTAAAGGCAATACAGAAACTGCTGCTTGCCATGCTTGGGCTACTAATAGTATTGGGAATTATGCTGGCAACTCCCTACAGTGCCAAGCAGGAGTATTTCCTAAGTACCAAACAGCCAAGCACTGATCCGCAGAGCATAAATATGGATTTAGCACAGGCAAATTTGAAGTTTAATCTGGGCAGCAGCTCTTACTTTAGTTACACAGTAAATGGCTTTGGCTTTCCCGGTAGCAAGCTAAAAAGTAAGCATGAATACATCGATAACAGCTTTATTTTATATCAGTTAAAGCATGGTTTCTTTACTGAATTTACATGTAATGCCACCCTATCTATTGATACATTGAATGTTAAGCGTACATATATCACAATAAAGAAGGGTGAATTACGCCTTCTAATTCCAGATTCATTTGCCGATACTCTGTATGTATCTCCCCAAGCTAAGCTGATTTCCAATGGAGCTATTCAGCCGATTATTGCTGTTCGAACCAAGCCTAAAGGCAGGTATTGGATAGATGCTCCGGTACTGAGATTAGAGAATACTCCCTAATTCAGTCCTGTGTTACGCTCGTCGTATCAGCAATACCAATTCCACGCTTTGCAAATGGGGTTCTAACAGCCGAGGCGGCTGTTGTTACAGAATGATAGGGAAATATCGGCAAGAGAGAAACA
>JAQVSI010000042.1 GCA_028700625.1 Candidatus Shapirobacteria bacterium | reverse complement strand
CAACACCTTATATTAATCTCACCGATACCTTTACTGTTTCTCTTTGGATTAAAGGAAATAATTTTAACCCAACAACAGATGATGGAATTTTATCAGAATGTGAGAGCTCAACAACTGGTAAGTGTATGCATCTAGTGATTAGAGCCGGAAAACCATATCTTGGATTTTATGGTAACGACCTTCCTTCAAACACAACACTAGAAACTAACAAATGGTATCACTTGACATACCTTTATGACGGTACAAAACAAAAAATATATATAAATGGAAATCTAGATGCCAGTAGAAACGCAACACCATTTAATGGACAATCAGGGATAATTTATGTAGGAAAAAGTTACAACAGTAGCTCTTACGTTTTTGATGGTAATTTCGATGAATTTAAAATCTACCCCTACGCCCGCACCGCCGACCAAATCAAACAAGACTACAATTCTCGCGGGAGTATGTCCGGCTCATCAGTAAATTTAGGCGTCCAGTCCAACACTTCCCCCAATCTAAAATCTTCCCTCATTGCTCATTATAAATTTGATGAAGGATCTGGAACTACTACAAACGATTCTTCAGAAAATAAAAACAACTTAACTTTTGGTGTTGGTAATTCTAGTCCTGTTTGGTCAACTAATAGTAAAACTAATAAGGCTTTAAGTTTTAATGGATTAACTACCTATATTGAGAACAACTCTAATAACGACGTTTTTAATTTAGTCAACAATCTTACTGTGTCTGCCTGGGTTAACCCATCGTCGTTTAGCGGATCAAGTAAATACATCTTTGGACATTATTATCAATACGGAATATATTTAACATCAAGTGGTACTTATGAAGCAATTTTGCGAGGAAATGATGGCACATATTATTATCCAACCTCAAGTAAAACCTTAAATTTAAACGAATGGCAATATTTAACACTGTCTTTTAATGAAGGAGAGGCATCTCTTTTCATCAACGGTAAATTTATAAATAGTTCGACAATTCCAACAACCACACTCTATAATATTTCCACAGATCTTATAACCATTGGCTCTTACTTTAATGGATCTCGAAGTAATAATTTTAACGGTCTCATCGACGAAGTCAAAATCTACAACCGCGCTCTCACTCCCGAAGAAATTAAACAAGACTACAACGCCGGTTCAGCTATCCAATTTGGTTCCACCTCTCAATCTATCGGTGGCACCACTACCTCTCTAGAATATTGCATCCCTGGCGACACTTCTTTTTGTGCTCCCCCCGTTGCCGAATGGAATTTTGAAGAAAACACCGGCACTACTGCCAAAGATACTAGTGGAAATAATAACAACGGAACTTTCGGCACTGGCAATTCCTCCCCAACTTGGGATTTGGGTGTTAATAATAAAGGGGCTGGATTAAAATTTGACGGAACCAATGATTATATTAATAGTGGAAATAATGCAAATCTAAACATTACAGGGCCTATTACTCTGGAAACCTGGGTCAAACCAACAGTTGGTTCTGGTCAACAAGGTCTTATAGGTACCTACACACACAATGGAGCATATTCCCTTTACCTTCGCCATACACCTGGATCTGATATTAGTTTTTGGATTAATCCAGATGGTAATGCTCGTTATATAATGACCGGAAACGTAAACTATGGCTATTGGAACCATATAGCCACAACTTGGGATGGTAATAATATTGCAGTTTACCTCAATGGCAATCTTATTTCATTAAATTCAGGTAGCACCCAAGCTGCAACTAGAAATTTTCAAGGCGTATACCTCGGATATGTTACTAGCATTTCCTCACCAAATTTTTTAAATGGGATATTAGACCAAACACGCATTTACAACTATGCACGCACACCTGCCCAAATCGCCTACGATTATAACCGTGGTGCCCCAGTCGGCTGGTGGAAACTAGACGAATGTCAAGGGTCGACCGCTTTTGACTCCTCAGGTTTCGGTAACACCGGAGTCATATCAATAGGTCAAAGTGGTACACAAACCACTCTAGGAACATGTCAAACTGGTACATCCGCTGCCTGGACGAATGGCGCTAGCGGTAAAATTAACAGTTCACTCAAACTGGATGGTCAAGATGATTACATAACCTCACCAATTACTGTCAATGGTAGTAACGCGACCATTGCTTTTTGGGTTAAAAATCCAACTTCAGGAATCGGGCCTTATTTACTCAGATCAAACGCTGGAGTTAGAACCTACATTACCATATCTGGAAACACTATTGGTTTTATGAAAGGCAGTCCCACCGCAGTTGGTATAACCGGTAAGACAATCAACCCTTCCGAATGGAACCACGTCGTTTTAAAGTGGTGGACAGACAATAATGGTATTTCTTATGGTCAATCATATATCAACGGGCAAGCTCTTGGTACAGGGTCTAGTTTTACTGATACTACCAATGGTAGTTATATTACTTTAGGCGGCTACACAACTACGGGAACACAAAACGCTTCTGGGCAATTTGATGACGTTCGTGTTTACAACTACACCCTTACTTCTGAACAAATCAAACAAGTTTACAATGGTGGCTCTGTCAATTTTAAATAAGTGTTATTTTGTTAAAGACTTTATTAGAAATTAGGCATTAGAAATTAGACATTTTTTTTATTTTTCCCTAAAACTAAACCCAAATCCTCTCTCAAATTTTACTTATCAATCAAATCCTCACTCTGCTAATAATTTTTTGATAAATACATCAATCAAACCCAAATCACATCATTACCAAAATATAACCACTCCAATGAGAACGTCAACCACGTCATTGCGATCCGCCAGTTGGCGGAGAAGCAATCTCATTGGGATTGCCACGTCACTATTGTAATTGTTCCTCGCAATGACACGTACTCACAACATAATTACCCTCATTCGTTCACTATCCAAAAGATTGTTCTAAAAATCTTTCTTATTTAGAAATTAGTCATTAGAAATTAGAAATTTTTCTTAATTTCTAAACGTCACCACGATTGTCTGTGGTAACTGTTGTCCACTATAACTAGCATTTATTCTATATTGCTTTTCTTCGCTTGATTTTAGATTAAAAGTAATTTTTCCATCATCATCGCTTGGCTTACCTAGATCAATATTATCCATTCCAGTAATTTCTACATTTTTTCCGCTGACCGCTTTCCCATTTTTGTCTAATAAAAATACAGTAACCTTACAAGCATCCTCACCGTCTGCTTTTGCCAAAATTTTTTCACCAATTAAATAAGAATTCGATACTACTACTTTATCCGAAAAACTAGCTCGTGACATCAAAACCAAAGTTTTTGGTAATACTGTTGTTGTTAAATATAAAATAAAAACGATGGCCAAAAAAACTCCAAAC
>JAQVSI010000041.1 GCA_028700625.1 Candidatus Shapirobacteria bacterium | reverse complement strand
CCTGTTACAGCTTTAAAGATATAACCTGGCCCAGAAATAGACTCCTCTATGTAATGGGACCCTGGTGTTACCTGACCAAAATTTACCTCACCTGTACCATTAGCTGCAGGGATCCAAGAACCACCATCTAATCTAAAACTAAATTTTGATAGTGGATAATCGTCATCAACACTTTTTACTACCTTTAAAGTCCCTGTCTGAAGGGTATTAGTAAAGGTACAAACAACTTCTTCACCCGGCACAACATCAACAGTTAAAGTAGAACCATTCGGTGCCCACTCACCATTGCTTACGCAAGAAATACCACTAAGACTCCAGCCACTTGGCACATCTTCCGTAATTTGATGTGTGCCTAGTGGAATGTCTTCAAAAACTATGTAATTTTTATATGTATTCCCGTCATCTCCATCATCATCCAATGTAAAGCTACCCAGACTGTTATTTAAAGATGTAAAAGTAAAATCTTGGTCGTTATCAGGAATGGCATTTTTAATTATTCTAATGGATCCAGTTGGAGGTAAAACTCCCTTATACCAACTCGTATCAGAATCTGTTACATCTGCTCCAGTTGGAGGAGTACCAGTAACTGTAGCAATATTAGAATAATTTCCCTCTGTAGCTGTATCTGATGCTGTACAAGTCATGCTTGCACCAGAAGCTAATGTAGTTTGCTCGCCACAATCAACAGTTACTCCCTGATTATCAACAACTGATATGTTTTCAAGATCTACATTGCCAGTATTTTGGATAATATATTGCCAAGTAACGATATCACCAACTGTAAGTTCTAGAGCAGAGCCCGAATCAGTTATATCTTCATTATTCGTCTTTTTAATAATACTAATTGCAGGTTCTTCTATAAGGATCGAAGATAGATGACCGATTAAATATGCCGAATTATCTTTTCTTTCTTCAGTAATAAAATAATTCAAAACACTACCAATACTTCCACAGGTGTAGGCGTCAACGAAACCATCTATTACTAAGGTATATTGAATATCATCAATTGTAATTACGGAGTTACCATAACTAGTTGGGAAAGTTATTTTATCGTCACAGGGCGTATCACTTTCTTGCCAAGACGGGCAAGAGCCCCCATTCGTAGTTTCTTCAATATCAAAATCATAAGAGAATGATTGATCAAGAATATCTGGCTTATCAAAATCTAAGGTAATTTCTAATGTTGCACCGTCAGCGGCATTAGTTATGGGCCAATTCATGTGTGTAAGAGTACCTAAAAGGAATTGTGTGTTTTCATTAAAAATCTGTGTTCCAATAGGATCAAATCTCAAACCACTTTGACCATAACCAGTACTATTGCCCCATCTAACTTCATTAGTATTTATTCCGTTTATATTACTCCCTTCATCAACACTGGTCCAAATTCCAACTGAAGAGTCTAAACCATAGTCATCTGAAGAATTGTTACAAACTACAACGGGTTCGGCTTCTTCAACAATAATTCCGTCAGTTAAAGTGAAAGTATTAATACTAACACCGCTACTACCGCAACTATCATTCCTGTGTGCTCGAAAACTAATATCATAAGTACCAGAAACACTCAATTTAACTCCATTAACGGGAATAAATAAAGTCAAATGATCCAAGTCCTTAACCTTAACAACATCTTGTTCTTTAACCACTTCCTGCTCAACTTCCTTAACCTCAGTTAAAATATCTGCTCTTTCTTCCACAAAAACCACTTCCGTTGTTTCATCTGTCGACGGCAAGGTTAAATCAAATTTAAAACTGCCATCTTCCATTTCAGTGGTTATGTCATAAGCTTTATCACTAACCGCTCCAGTTGCTTGAATTTCCTCTTCAGTTAAAGTAATTTCTTCAATACTCAGCGGACTAGTTTTTTCTGGCAATTCGCTAAAAGTAACAGTAACATCGCTGTTTTGTGGAGCGACATATTTTTTGCCAAGCTTCACGTCACTGCCGGTTATGTACTGGCGCCCATCATTTTGTTTAAACCAAATCTCTTTGTCTTCCAAAATAAAATCACTCTGATAATTTTCACCAATTTGTAAACTGCCTTTATTGAAAGGATCATCACTGCAACCATCGCTAGAACAAGTGCCCAAATAAATATCTGCTCCATAAACGTCTTCTTCAATCTCACTTAATTGACCCATCACTGCTTGTTCAATTTTTTCCTCAGACTGATCATCTACATAACTTAGACTATAAGCTAAATTTAAATCTGCATCTTCATCCTCATATCGACCCGTTTCCATGCGCAGCTCAAGATTATTTTTTTCCTGATCAAAACTTAAATTAAGATCTTTTTGCTCTACCTCGATTTCGGCCTGCACTGAATTCTCAGCACGAGCCACGACAGGATCAAGTACTAACAAAGATAATAAACTTAAGGGTTGAAGGCTGAGAGAAAAAATTTGGAAAAAAGTAATTACCTTAACGAGGAGACGACGCGTGCGCTTTTTCATAAAAAATTCCCTTTTATGTCACTCGCATCGCGGCAGGCCAGTCGACTAAGCGACATACGGCTAAAATGTGCTATTCAATTATATTTTACTACTTTAGAAAGAAACTACAAGCGCTTTTTATCCGCTTTCATAAACTTATATCTACGTATATCTATGTATATCTATATATATATGTAGATAAAATTCGATAAATTAGCTAACAAATGACACAAACTTAGCTAATCTGTGCCAACATTTCACTTAGATCAGCAGTCGCCACACAAACTACTTTATCTGCTCCGCCATAATAAACAAATAAAGTACCTTTCACTATCACTGCTCCGCAAGGAAAGACCACATTGTCAACATCACCAATTCTTTCGAATGGCTCAGTCGGTCGCAAAATTGGATAAGGCGAACGGTACAAAACTTTACCCGGATCATCTCGATCCAAAAGCATAAAACCCACTCGATAATGATGATCGATGTCCGACACTCCGTGATAAAGCAACAACCAACCCTGATCTACTAAAAGTGGTGGCCCAGCAATACCAATCTTTAGACCATCCCAGTGTTCTGTCCTAGGAGCTATGGATTGTTCTTTCTCTAGCCAAACTCCTTCATTTTGTAGCTCGCTTAGATCATCTAAATAATCGATGGCAATTTCTTTACCAGCCATCCGATGTAAAATTACATAACGTCCCCGAACTTTTTCTGGGAATAAACAGCTATTTTTATTATCAGTTTCTGGTGAAGAAATTACTATTGGTTCAGACCACTGCCAATTATGATTGACAAAATCTTTGACCGCAATTGAACTTAAAGCCACTCGCGGAGGATTAATACCATCATAAGCGGTGTAAAACATCAAAAATTCATCACCCAGGCGAGT
>JAQVSI010000040.1 GCA_028700625.1 Candidatus Shapirobacteria bacterium | reverse complement strand
AAGAGCAGATTGAACGTATTATTGCTAACTATGCTTCACTATCCTCTCAAATCAATACCTTTGCCCAGAACCGGGCTTCCGAACTGCTTAACTCTCACTTTAGAGTACGTGAAGCAGTCTTAATGAAACGCACCCAGAAACCGGAAATCAAACCGGAACTTCCACCGGATGTACTTGGCATTTATGTTTACTTGCCAGGGGGAAGCAGTGAGTAGAAGAGTGGTGAGATGGGGAGGTAGCGAAATATGAAAATGAGAATGTACTCTGCAATCAACTCGGAAGCAAAACGCTTCCGAGTAAGTTCCGAGTTAAATTCTGACCATGCCTTAATAACTATATTGCAGGTAATTAAGCCCATGCAGATTTTGTTTGAACATCACGTAACCACACTTTTCACTGGGAGTCCTCTATGGAGCTAACAAATTATCTGCAACAGGAAGAAGGAAAGACCCTCGAGTTCAAGGAAAACTGCTATTCTCTGAAGAATATCATTAAAACTGTCATAGCATTTGCCAATACTGCCGGAGGAACACTTCTGATCGGTATTAGTGACAATAAAGAGGTTATTGGCATTGATGAGCCGCTGAAGGATGAACAAAGGCTATCCAGCGCTTTTGCTGATAGTATCAAACCTCTTTTGATTCCAGATATTTCCATCATCACCTATAGGGAGAGGAGTGTCATCATTATTAGTGTTTATCACTCGTTTGCTCCCTTTTATCTCGCATCTGATGGTCAGGAGAAAGGTGTTTACATAAGATTGGGTTCTACAAATCGACAAGCAGATCTCGATACAATAGAAAGTATCCGCCGATGGGCGAGAAATACTGCCTACGATGAGCTGCCATGTCCTGACCTCAACTCTGAAGCGATTGACTTCAGAGTAGCTTCAGAGTTGTTTTCCAATAGGTCAAGAACCATTGATAATAAAGCACTTCTCGCATTGGGGATTTTTACTGAGCAAGGAAAGACTGCCGTTCCTACTATAGGGGGAGTCCTACTATTTGGCTCTGATCGAAAACGATATTTTCCCGATGCCATTATCCGTTGCGCTCGGTTTGAAGGTATCTCCAAAACTCGCTTCATAGACCAGTTAGATATTGATGTCAACCTACCTGAATCTGTGGAATTGGTTCTGCAGTTTATCAGGAAACACATCTTGGTAGGACTTAGTATCGAGGGGATTCACAGTTCTGAACTACCACAATATCCCTTAAAGGCGATTCGTGAAGCCGTCATCAATGCGATTGTCCATGCCGATTACTCTATAAAAGGAATGAACATCAGGATCGCCATATACGATGACAGGATCGAGATTACCAACCCTGGTATATTACCATATGGAATGTCGGTTGAATCAGCCCTTTCAGGAATGTCTAAACTTAGGAACCGTGTGATCGGAAGAGTTTTTAAAGAGCTGAATCTTATCGAACAATGGGGTACTGGTATTGCCCGCATAATTGAAGAATGCGATGCAGCTCATTTACGATCTCCAAGATTTGAAGAAATTGGAACAGCCTTCCGAGTCACGCTGTCTGCTGGTAAGAATATCGCTTTGAAACTCGATAAATGGGAAGTGCAGCTGATAGAATACATGAAATTGAATAATGAAATTCTTACCAAAGAGGCAGCTGATTTGTGGAAAGTATCAGACCGTACAGCCAGATCAAGATTACTCAAAATGATTGACAAGGGGCTTCTTACCGAGGTTAAAACCAGTCCTACAGACCCTAAGAAGGTCTATATTTTAAAGAATCGGAGCCCCCATGTCTAAACGTAGCAGCATGTTCAATAACGTCCGCACCGAAGGCGCAATCCTGCCTCCTGAACTTCTCCAACGCCTGGTAAGTGGAGATACCACCTTAGAAGGCTTGAAACCCACCGACTATCATCTCAGCCCCGGTGAACGCTTAAACGAAGCTGCCACCAGTGCCTGGAATCGCATGACCGGAATCTGGAAGACCTATAAAGATATCATCGACCGCTTACCAGAGGAAGCCATCGGTACCACCGAAACCCGCGAACGCTGGCTCTTACCCCTGTTCCAGGAGCTTGGCTATGGAAGGCTCCAAACCCAGAGATCTATTGAAATAGACAGCAAGCTATATCCCATCAGCCATAAAGCAGTAGAGCCCATAGCAGTCCATCTGGTTAGTTTTAAATGGGATCTGGATAAACGCCCCAACACTCACCACTCACCACTCACTTCTCACCACTTACCCAAATCCTCACCCCATTCGCTTACCCAGGAGTTCCTCAACCGCAGCAAAGAACATCTCTGGGGCTTCTTGTCAAATGGCTACAAACTCCGCATCCTGCGTGACAACATCTCCCTTACCCGCACCGCTTATGTGGAGTTTGACCTACAGGCAATGATGGATAACGATGCTTATAGTGATTTCTTCCTGCTCTATCTGCTCTGTCATCAATCCCGTGTGGAAGTAAAAACTGATGAAACAGGCAGAACCCTCACTCCTGAAACCTGCTGGCTGGAAAAGTGGTACAACACTTCCATTACAGAGGGAGTCCGTGCCTTAGACGAACTGCGCAACAATGTCCAATCTGCCATAGAGTCCCTTGGTGCGGGCTTTATCTCCTATCCGGCTAATGCTGCGCTTAGAGACAAACTCCGGGATGGTACTCTTAGTTTGCAAAGCTATTACCATCAGGTGCTGCGTCAGGTCTATCGTCTGCTCTTTGTGTTTGTAGCAGAAGATCGGGACTTACTGCTTCCCTCCGATGTGCCTGATGCCACAAAACAGGTTTATCACAAATACTATTCCACCTATCGAATTCGGGAACTGGCACGCCGCAAGAGAGGAACTCAGCATTCTGATCTCTGGCAGCAGCTAAATTTGCTTTTTAATAGCCTATATGACGGCAACGTGGCACTTGGACTGCCCGCCTTGGGTTCTTTCTTGTTTAGAGCGGAATCCACTCAGGATTTGGCTGATGCTGCGCTTGCTAATAGCGATCTGCTGTCCACTATCCGTTTTCTCTGCTATACTCAAAAGAACAATATCTTTCAGCCCATCAACTACCGCAACCTGGGACCGGAGGAACTGGGCAGTGTTTATGAATCCCTGCTGGAAATGCACCCGGATATAAACCTGGAAGCAGGCTTTTTCAAGCTGAATATCGTTTCTGGTTCAGAGCGCAAGACTACCGGTAGCTATTATACACCATCTTCTTTGGTAAATTGTCTGCTGGATTCGGCGCTGGAGCCGGTGATAGAAAATGCCCTCACCCCCAGCCCCTCTCCCAAACTGGGAGAGGGGGGAATGGGACTCTCCTCGCCCAGTTTGGAAATCGTGCTCCCCTCGCCCAGTTTGGAAATCGTGCTCCCCTCTCCCGTTTTGGGAGAGGGGTCGGGGGTGAGGGCATACCATTCCACCAAAGAAGAGAGAATCCTCGCCCTCAAAATCTGCGATCCCGCCTGCGGTAGCGGTCATTTCCTGATCGCCG
>JAQVSI010000039.1 GCA_028700625.1 Candidatus Shapirobacteria bacterium | reverse complement strand
CCACTCTCTTTAAAAGTCGAGCCAGCTCTACCAGTACTCACCTAGCCGTTAAAGAAAACTCCTATCTCTTTGCCTCCCCTATTCAGGCGCAGGCCGATAGCCTGGAAAAAATCAGGGTCACTGTCTTTCTTCTCGACTCAAACGGCCTCGGTGTCAGTCGTCAAAATGTCAATCTAAAAGTCCCGTCCGAGGTCCAAGTTGAAGCTCTCCAAAGCACCACCGATGATCTGGGTAAAGCGACTTTTAACTTATCGTCAAATTTTCCTGGCAAATATGAAATCTCCGCCTCGACCTCTGACTTTTCTCTCTCTCAAAAAATCAATCTGCTGTTTCTCTAATCTAAATCGCTATAATTAATCAGTGTCTCGTCTCTCATATAAAACTTTATTTATCATTCTTCTTTTTCTTTTAATTCCAATTGTCTTTTTAATTCGAATTAATCAAAAACCCTCTTCTGTTTCTGCCACCTGGTGGAATAATTCCTGGAACTATCGTCAAGCTATCTCAATTTCCAATCCCTCTGGTTCTGATCTAACTGATTTTCAAGTCAGTGTAAATATCGGCACTTCAGCTTTAATAGCCTCCAGTAAAATGCAACCAGACTGTGATGATATTAGAATTACCGACATTAATAGCAATGTATTACCACATTGGATTGAGGAAAACAATCCTGGATGTAATCAACTCACTAATACAAAAATTTGGCTAAAAGCTAGTTCCCTTCCCACTTCAGGAACAACCATTTATATCTATTATGGAAATCAAATCGCCAATAATAGTGAAAATGGCAATGATGTGTTTTTAGAATTTGATGATTTTAACAATTCAAGCACCATCAGTAATTGGACTCCAGAAAGCAATCCCAGTACCACCTATTCTATTGCTGGTGGGACTATGTCTGCCATTATTTCCGGTGGTGATTATAGTTCCGCTGTTTTTGGTTCAAATTATAGTGATATCATTGTGAATTCCCGATACAAGGTTAATGCTTATCAAACCCACGGCGGTTTTGTTTTTCGAGCTCAGACTAACGCTGCCGATAATAGTTATCAGTGGGTCTTGAGAAGAAGTTCAAGTGATAATCGTATTCAAAAACGAAGTGGTGGTAGTCAATCTTATTTGTTAGGAGGATCAGGAGGTGAAATTCTTCCCTCAACACTCAGTCCCGAAAATTGGCACTCTGTTGAATTTAGAGTATCTGGAACCCAAATCGACACCTATTTTAACACCCTACAAGCTATTGACGGTGATTTTTTAGATACTAGTTATAGTACTGGTAAAATTGGCTTACTGTCCTACGATGGGACGGAAAATTATGACTACATTTTTGTCCGCAAATATGTATCATCTCCCGTATCTTTTATTCCTCAATCAGAAGAAAATCGCCCTCTGGAAATTGATATTGGAGGTACTAGTATTCAAACCCCTTCCGGTAATTTAGTCGCTTACTATAAATTTGACGAAGGATACGGCACTATTGCAAATAACTTTGGTACTGGTAGCTCTTCCCTCAATGGCACCTTACCCAGTAGCACTTCCTCCCCCACCTGGAATGAAAACGGAATAATTAACAAATCACTTTATTTTGATAATAATGATTATTTAACATTACCCAATAGCTTAGGTTACACCAACCAAGTTACCGCTTTTGCCTGGTTTAAATCAAATGGAACTCCCGCCGGTAATTATCATATTGTCATGGGAGGACAAGAACTTGAAATAAGTATTCCCACCAATGGGCAAATTAGAACCGGTGTTTATACCAATACTAGATATGTTTCAAATCATGGCTCCGGTTTAGTTGACGGCCAGTGGCATCATATCGGCTTTACCTTTGATGGTTCAACCAAAAAATCATATATCGATGGTCGTTTTGTTGGACAACAAACAGGAATTAGCGGTACTTTAGTTTCCTCTTTTGCCGGTAGAAGAATTGGTCAGTTTGGAACTAATGCTACTTATTTTCTTAACGGCTATCTCGACGAAGTAAAAATATTTGATTATGCCCTATCTGATGATGAAATTAAAAGAGAATACAATCAAGGCTCCTCAGTTGTTTTTAGCGTTGACAAGTTAAGTGTAGGCAGTACCTCTACTAGTTCTCTTTACTGCATCCCCGGCTCGACTGACCCCTGTTCTCCTCCTATTGCCGAATGGAATTTTGAAGAAAGTGTTGGTACCAGTGCCTTCGACACCTCTGTCAGCGGCAATCACGGCTCAACTACCAGTACTTCTTTCTCAACCGGAAAAGTCGGTAAGGCTCTCGAGTTCAAATCTTCAAATAATTCATACCTTATTTCTTCTAGTGACCCTGGAACCATGTCCAGCGGAACCTATTCTTTGTGGGTTAAAGCTTCAAACATTAACGCTAGCATGGGATGGATAGATTCAAATTTTGATATTTTCCAGTGGACCGGCAATTTGCTCTATTTTAGAGCGGGAAACCAAAGCAGTGTCTCTATTTCAAACTGGACACCCGATACTTGGCACCACCTTACTTTAACCTGGAATGGCTCTAATTATTACGGCTATATCGATGGTAATCAGGTTACCAGCGGCGTTCAAAGTGGCTCTCGAAGTGGAATGATAAATCTGGGTAGAGTTGATAATAATTATTATTTTGACGGTTCCATAGATCAGGTTCGTGTTTACAACTATGCCCGCACTCCGGCTCAAATCGCCTGGGATTACAACCAAGGCGCTCCTATTGGTTGGTGGAAAATGGATGAATGCACTGGTACCAACATTAAAGACTGGTCCTTCAATAGCAAAACTGGTACCGCCAGCATCGGGGCTGCGGGTTCTCAAACTTCTGTCGGTACCTGCACTACTCCCGGGACAGCCTGGGGCATCGGCGCCACTGGCAAATTTAACTCCTCTCTCAGCCTAGATGGAACAGATGATTACGTTACTATCCCTCAATACAATTTATCTAATAATTCTTCCATAAGTGCGTGGGTAAAAGGAAGTTATACCAACGGTAATCAAATTGTTGTTGGTAGCAAAGACAGTATCGCCATAGGTCTATATAATTCTTCAGGCTATAAAATAATCGGGTACGCTTCCAGTAATGGCACCTATAAAGCAGTCGGTGTTGTCGATAATATCTTTGTAAATAATTCTTGGAATCATTTAATCGTTACCTTAGATAATTCGGGAAATCCAAGTTACTACTGTAATGGAATATTGCTAACCACAAGCGGTACCAACTACTGGACATGGACTGATAATACGGCCTACATTGGTAGGAGAACTTCTGGTACTTATTTCAAAGGTCAAGTTGACGATGTTCGTATCTACAATTACCCTCTCACCCCCGAACAAATCAAAATTATTTACAATGGCGGTGCCATTAATTTTGATAAACTAAATTAGTGGACCGTCTCTCATACAAAACTCTATTTATCATTCTCGTCTTTCTCTTAATTCCCATTGTCTTTTTAATTCGCATTAATCAAAAGAGTAATAAAGTCTCCGCTGCCTGGTGGGATGACATGTGGCATTATCGACAAGCCATTAATATTTCCTCCCACACTTCAACTG
>JAQVSI010000038.1 GCA_028700625.1 Candidatus Shapirobacteria bacterium | reverse complement strand
AAATACGAGAATCAAAAGGATCGATGTTTTTGACAACATTGGCATTGACTCTGATTTTGGGAATGACAATGGAAAAATCGGTATTGACAGGTTTTATTTCTTTTTCAGAAGGGGATAATTTACTAAGTTGATAAACAACTTCAGCCCTAGCACTGGGAAAATATATTTTGATGAGAATAAAAGAGGCAAAAAAGAGAAATAAAAAACCAATTAGCTTAAAAAGAGAATTAACGGTAGGAGGATCTTTTCTTTTTTTTGAGGGCATATCTAATTATAGCGAAAAGGCCGATTAAACCAAGACCTAGGGGTAGCCAGGATTTTTGAAGGAATGATTTGACACTGTCGATAGTACCAAGAACTGTCCCCTCTTCATTATCAGTAGCAAGATCTTCTGGAGCTGGAGTCCCAGTTAAAAGAGTAGATTCTTCTTCTGGGGAAATAGTGGCATTAGTAACCGGGATAGCGCCAGAAGTGGTGGTAGTACCAACAGTAGTTGAGGTTTTAGTGATAGTAACAGTGTCACCAATAGTGCCGGAGCCGTTACCGGCATCATCAAAGGCACGGAGAACGTAGTAGTAGCTCTTGGAACAATCAGGCACAGTGTTGGTAATCGTAGATTCCTGATTTGAGCCAATACTGACAGAGGCAACGCGAGAGCCACTATCTAAAATAAAATCGGTAATGTCGGCGCGGTAGAGTTCGACTTTGACTGTTTTACCACCATCATCAGCAGTTTTAAAATGAATTTTGTAGTCACAGCCACCATTTAGCCATTCTTTGCGATAATCACTGGGAGTGCCAGGGCCCGAGGTTTTATAATCAAGAGAGACAATATTGCTCTCTTCACCGTTAGCAGTGACATAGAATAAATAAGGACCTTCAGTATTTAAAATTGAAGAATTGGTTTTACACCGAGAGGTATCACCAGGGGCATCTAAAGGAATATCAGCACCAAACTGGCTGTAGCCACTATCTGAGGGTCCTTTTTTGAAGCACTTAACAGTAATAGCTTTATTGTCGAGATCGAGAGCGACAAAGGTTAATTTTAGATCGTTTATGTTAGTTGGACTTTTGGGCTGCTCGAGACGAACTGAAAGAGAATCAATATCAATAGCCTTTACACCACCAACGAAAAATAAACTAAAGATGGTTAAAAATAAAAGAGTGGCAAATTTAAATGTAGATTTTTTGATAAAGGCGAGGCCGATGAGAGACATAAGAGCACTAATGATTAACCAAATGATGCTTGCACCAGTGGCGGGTAACTCGGTGCTAGCACCAAGTACTTCTCCCTCAACTTCTCTTTCGACTCCAGCGGAAACACTGTTTTGAGTACTTTTCACGATAGGTACCTCGGTACCGACAAGATTATTATTGACATAACCCATTTCTTCGGAGGTGGCAATAACTTGAACAGTATTATCATAAGCGGCAACTCCCCGAGCATAGGCCAAATCTTTATAAAGCCCTGGCTGTTGATCACTGTCAATATCAGCCAGATAGCTTAGTTCAATAGTATCTCCGACACTAAGATTTCCTAAATTCCAAACACCGGGTGAATGATATTCTGGCTCAGTTATAGGATAAGTTTGACCATTTCTGAGAACTGAGTATGATCCTGGGCGATAAACAAAACCATCAGAGGGAAGATCGGTGACAATTAAGTCATCAATATCATTATTTAAAACTGTGACTCTAATTTTAAATCCAACTGAAGAGCCAGGAGTTCTATCTTCACCTTCGGCATCATTGGATTTAGCAATGGTAAGCTGAGGATTGAGAGGCTGATTGCCAATAAAACAGATGAGATTTTGACCAGCGCTTAGATTAATTTCATGTGAATTATCATTGTCTATTTCATCTTCTTTATGACAATAGATTACTGTTTGAGTCCAACCAGTTTGCATTGTTTCACTAAGATAATAAGTAGTGTTGGGAAGTAATTGGTCAAAAAGAACTTGACCCATCTGTTGGGAACCAGTAGTTTTGGAGGCTTGAGATGATAAATTAATCTCCCAACCGTTTATTTTTTCTTCGCCCTCATCAAATTCCTTGTTTCCATTTGCATCTTCGAATTTGGTGACTTCGACGGAACCTCTTTGAGTATTGGTAAAAGTACAAGTAACAACTTCTCCTGGATCTAGAATAATGGAGGGATTCGGATTGAAATCAAGAGAAGAAACAAATCTATCGCCAATATTTTGGTCGTTACATGTAACATTAGTTAAATCCCAACCTGTTTGTCCTATTTCGATAATATCGTATGTTCCTGGAGCCAGCCAACCACTATCTTTCGATTCACCGTCTTTTAGACTGAAATTACTTTCTCTCCAGCTTGGGTTAAATTGAAAAGATTGAGTAGTATTTCCATCAGGGAGAGTTTCTTTCTTGATAATGATTTTACCAGCTTCATAGGTTTTAGTTGCATTTATACTTGAACTCAATGTTCCATCTGTTTGGCGATTAATCCTCCGTCCCAGTACCCAAGCAGTTATCTCAGCGTGAACCTGTACAGTTCCCGGAGATACAGAGTTAATCTGAACGTCACATTCTCCATTAATATCTGTGGTACAAGTATTTACTCCACCAACGAAGCTAGCTCCAGCGGTATTGTTAATCAAAGTAAAATGAACCGGTCCGCTAGAATAGGGAACCCAACCATCTCCCGGATTTTGTTCTACTTTAACAGTGAAGATATGTGGATCATTTATATCGTTAGTTGCAGTAAGATCATTGAAGCTAATCCTTACTCCTATTACTTTTACTGATGCACTATCGTCATCGGAAGCCGTACTTCCATCGTTATCTGTTACCAAAACATAAGCAGTATTATCATATGTTCCAGCAACACTATGAAATAAAGTGTAAGAGCACTGTTTATAATCATTTGGAGCTATAGTAGTCCCAATTAGACCAAGACACATTGAAGAAAGCACGTTAGTATCAGTTAAACTTGTTATAACAACATCTTCTTTTGAATTATTGGTGATTTTTAGTATATAGGTAAAGATCCCACCTGGTTCTACAGCTACTAGTGAATCAACTGATTTCTCTATTGTGACTGAGGGCAAAACGTCTTCAAAATTTACTGTCTCTGTATCATAGTCAGTTGCTTGAGTCATCTCATCATCGACAGCGATGACATCAACTCTGTTGGTGTGAGCTGTTAGTAAGTCGGAAGATAAGGTTGTAGTATAGGTAAATTCGTAATAAGAATCTGGATTAGTTGCCAAGATAACTATGTTAGCACCACCATTTTGAGCTTTTGCTGTAGCAAGTAGATCACCGAATTTGTCATCAATAATACTGGTAACAGTGACATCCTCAGCTCCGGTGTTGGTAATCCTATAGGTGAAAGTAACACTTTGACCAGTTTCAGGAATGGAAGTATCATCGGCAGTTTTAGTGACATCAATGGTAGGAGCAACGTCTTCAAAATTTACTGTCTCTGTATCATAGTCAGTTGCTTGAGTCATCTCATCATCGACAGCGATGACATCAACTCTGTTGGTGTGAGCTGTTAGTAAGTCGGAAGATAAGGTTGTAGTATAG
>JAQVSI010000037.1 GCA_028700625.1 Candidatus Shapirobacteria bacterium | reverse complement strand
AGGCAAGGAGTTATGACGGCTTACTCTCTCCACCAGGTCCTTATACACCTGCTGTTTAGTTAGGATTCTGTGCTCTACACAAATATCCCGAGCATCGAGATAGCTAACTAACTGCATTTCTTACCCCTCTTTTCCATATTGGAGATACTATATTTGTTTCACTTTTTTAGTCAACTCTTATTTCGCTCTGGCATAACTTAGAAATACAGCAATCATTTTGTTTACGTACTCTGCCATAATCATGATATAGCTTATCACCAAGATCGTAAGTGTTATAGCCATGTGAAGCATAGTTCACCTCAATTTACTCACCTTAAAATCTGAACATCTGCTGCTATGGGTAACCTGAATCAGATTTACTTAAAAACACAGTAGCTTACGATATTCCTTTCGTATATTATACTCATTCTTTGTAAGTTACTGAAATTGGTCAACTAAATTGTGCTTAAATCAGGCATTCCCCCGTTTTTTACTTTAGTTCTCGTTTTACGACTGTCGTTCCCGCGGATGCGGGAACGACAAAAACGGGGGGATGCGTGAATTGTGCTTAAATGTGCGCATACAATAAAAACGGAAAGTAAGAAAAGTGAAACTAGCTAGTGTCGCGCCGAACATAAGCAGACGCCACAGACGTTACTTAGCTACTTGAACAAGCGAGATGCCTGTTCTTTCTTGCTTATCCGATGCTGTTCTGAACCCGCATTAATCCTGAACTGATCTGGTTCACACCCGATGAGATCCCGATCGGACCCCGATGAGACCCCGATCAGACAAGCAAGTAAGGATAAGGATACTAGGACAAGTGAAATAGTTCACACACACACAAATATTGAGCACTCAGTCATCAATAAGAGAACACCTGCGAACTAGTGTCACCAATCCTAACATTATGTAACAATTGCAGTTGTGAAATTAAAACAAGGGCACAAATCTAGTTTTACAAGAAATTTTAAGTTTTTTTACCTGCTGTTAGTAGAAATATTTCAACACTGCCTTCATGCAGAATAGGGGCTTATCAGGCTTGTAGCTTATCATAGTGGAATTTGGGTGTGATATAAACCCTCACTGAAAACTTCAATTTTAATCACCAAAACTTCAAATCACAGGAATGCTGGTAAATCTGGTCAGTTTGGGCTTGGACTTTTAATCACCATTTCTTCAAATTTAATCACCGTTTCTTCAATTTTAATCACTGAAAACTTCAAGCTTTTATCACCGAAAACTTCAAACTTTAATCACTGAAAACTTCAAACTGGTTTCGAACATTTGAGAGAGGCTTGGCGAAAAGAAAAGTTGAGAGTATTGTGTGGTATCCCCCACACAAAAACGATATGACATTAAGTATTACTATTGTTCTATGATTTAGGGTTAACTCGCCGGTATGCTAGTCGATAGTCATAAATATCATTATCTCAAATGTTATGAATAGGGTTTCAGTTTTCATGGGTTTCTTCTCTTGACCATACGATCCCGCAATACTTGCACTGATAAGTATGCAATACTTTAGAATAAAATACTTGTACAGTCTCTTCCCTCTCTATAGTATTGGTTTGCTGACCATTATTATCTTTTACTATATCAGTTCTCTTAATCGTTTTAGAACCCATCCATCTATCGAGAACTTTAGAATTGATTTCTTTGGCTGCCCACATCCTACCGCACTTTTTACACTTTCTTGCAAAACCATCAAACAAACGAAGCAATAATATTACTGCTAAGATTATCAATATTGGTACAACGAAATTGATAAGTCCCTCATCATTAGCAGTTTGTTTTTCATGTTCAGTGGCTGATGTGTCAAGATGATCGGAGTCATCATAACTCACATCTGACTTTTTGCTTTTTTGTTTATTTTTACTGATCGGTTGTTCTTCACCAGTTATCATGTTGTCACTTTGTTCATATGTCGCTGATAAATGTGTTGAGACTGTATCGCTTTTAGAAACACTATCTAAAGAATCAACTATCAGTTGATTTTGAAATGAGTCCGTTTGCTGAGCGATTTCTACAGAGTGAAGTGTGCCCGTAATGACGATTAAAAAGATAGCATATAGCCAGTATTTCATAATATACTCCATCAGAATCAAGTTAAGTATGCCAGTTTTTCATGATACTGTACTTAATCTAGCGTACATTCTTGAGATATTCTCGCAAGATAGTCCTATACAAGTTCTAAAAGGATATGACTACCTGATCACAACTACTGATAATGCATCCCACAATATAGTGTATGCAGTCCACAATCTATGATCTTTAGGCCTGTAAATCTGTCAATGTAGATTATCGAAAGTACTTTATCGTATTGTACACAAAGGACTTGACCACGGTTGCGACTGGTTATATGTAGAACCCATTAATCAACAGTCGGGTAACCGAGAAAGGAGATCAATATGAACAAGCAAAACAAGAATGACAAAGAGCAGGCAGAGACATTGAAACTTGGGGTAGGCATGAAAGTAATCGAGATGGATATGAGTGGCTACGATGACCCTGATATGATTTCAGATCGTCCGGATCAGGACGATCCATTCGAGGGTGAGTTTCACTATAAGAGCTGGTGGAATCAGTTCCGGGGACCCTGGCTACAATCGGAGAAAATGACGGCGGAAGAGATCAAGTTCAAGGCTGATGATGCCTGGGAATGCGGAGACTACAAGGAAGTGATCAATCTGATGGCAGAACTGATCTGCAGACTCGAAAAGGAATAATCAATCACAATCCTAATCTCCTAACCCGGTTCGCCGGGTTTCTCTCTTGGGCTTAGTAGGGTAAGGCTATCAGTTGGTACTTGGCTTCCGGAGCATCGAATACTTGTCCTATGCCTATTGTTATGGTGATCTGAGTGCCATCTTGTTTGATATCTGCAATGTAGAGGAAGCAATTGCATAGGTTGGTTAGGATGACGTGTGGTATGATGTCGTATTCTTTATCAAGCTTGTGACTGATGAAGCGATCGTCTCTGATGCTGGCTGGACAGCTTTGAGTCTGGTCTCCTATGCCATTGTTCTGATCCTGTAGCTCGTGGATGATCTTGGATAAGCTGAGGACACTATTTCCAAGGTGGTTGGCTGAGACAGAGCCATTGGCGAGTTTACTTCCTGTTATCACTCCATTTAAGAGATGATTGCCATAGATGCAGTTGTTCTGCAAGCCTCTGGCATTAAGCTTTCCGATAGTACAGGTCTTACCACTGAAGCTGCCATTAGTGTTGCCACGATCATCCCATAACTCGTAGAAGCCGCAGTCCTGCTCGGTTTCGATGATACATTCATAGTAACCGGAGGCTTGGTGATTCTCAGCGAGTCTAATGCCATTCTGCCAGTCTGCTCCGGGTCTGATCAGACGGATATCCACTCCCGATTGAGGTTTGCGGACTCCATCTTCCATTGTATAGTAGCTTACACCATATTTGAACATTGTATCTCCTGTTTGGTTTTAGCTGTTAGTGACAGTATCTCCATCGTCATCGATGATGATGATATTGAAGTCGATGTAGCCGGGTGAGCCTATGTATCTGGATTCAAGACTGAGCTTGATTTTAGTAGGATATTCATGCAGATCATCCGGACACTTGGGCAGTTGACTTATGGTTACGGGGAATTGGCTGTTGATAGTATTATAGGCATTGTATTCCAGATATAGATTACCTGTAGCGGTGATGAAGCTCAACAGAGTATAGTATTCATCTGGATTGAGCGTTGCCTGCAGTTCAAAGGAGTCTTCTCTGTATGGCTCTCGCTGATGCAGCTTCGATGGATCAAAGGCATTCTTCTTCTCGATGCGGTAC
>JAQVSI010000016.1 GCA_028700625.1 Candidatus Shapirobacteria bacterium | reverse complement strand
TAACTTATTTAATTTTTATTAGTGGTTTTTTCAAAATTTTATCTTTCACTAATTTTAATTTATTTATAATTTTATCTTTAATTTTATTATTAAATATTTTTTTTCTTAAACAAAAAAATAATTACCAAGAGTTTATAAAAATAATTAAAGAAAATTATAAAATCTTTATTTTTCAAGAATTACTTTTTTGTTCAATTTTAATCGCCTGGTCTTTTGTTAGGGGTTTTGCTCCAGACATAGAAGGTTTAGAAAAATATATGGATTGGGGATTCATAAATTCAGCTTTAAGAGGAAAATTTCTACCACCTCTCGATATGTGGTTTTCTGGACAAACTATAAATTATTATTATTTTGGCCATCTCATTTTTGCTGTTCTTACTAAATTAAGCACCATTAGTTCAGCGATTACCTATAATTTGTCAATTGCTACCGTTTGCGCTTTCACTTTTTCTTTAACTTTTTCCCTCGCTTCCAATCTTGTTTTTCTAACAATAAAACCCTTCTTGTCAAGGGAGGGTGCCCGTAGGGCGGGTGGGTTTAAAAAAGTTATTATTGCCGGTCTTGTCTCTGCTCTTATACTAACTTTTGGTGGTAATTTACATTCTGTTTATAAAATAACTAAAATAAATATCCAAGACAACGGTAAAATAGTTTTAACTAAAGACGCCATTGTTAAAGCTTCCGATAAATATTGGTATCCCGATGCCACTCGTTTTATTGGTTATGATCCAGATGTAAAAGATAAAACTATCCATGAATTTCCGGCTTATAGTTTTGTGGTGGCTGATCTTCACGGACATATGAACGACATTCCTGTAATTTTATTTTTTATGGCTTTTCTTTTAGCTGCAAGTTTTAATATTTCTTCTTTAATGAATTATTCTTTAATTTTAATTTCTGGTTTTACTTTATCTATTTGTTACATGACTAATGCTTGGGATTTTGCTGTTTATGGCCTTCTTTTTGCTATTTTCACTTTTTTTATAAATTTAAAAAACGATCACAAAACCGCCATTAAAAAAACATTAATCAATGGATTTTTAACCATTTTTTGTTGGTTTCTTTTTTCTCTTCCTTTTTCTTTAAATTTTATTCCAATGGGCAATGGATTAAAAATTTCAGATATTCATAGTAGTTTTTATCAATTATTTATTTTATATGGTGGTTTTTGGCTAATTATCTTACCTTTTGCCTTATTAATAATTTTTAAATTATTTCGACGATCCAAGATCAACGAACTAAGATCTAAATTAAGCAATTCAGATTTATTTGTTATAGCAGTCACTATCACCGCCACCTTGTTAATAATAATTCCAGAATTTATTTATCTAAAAGATATTTATATCTATGAATATCGTCGCGCCAACACTATGTTCAAGTTGGTTTATCAAGCCTTCATTATGTATGCCTTAGTTTCTGGCTATGTTTTTTATAAAGTCAGATTTTTATTAAAATCAAAAATTTTAAAATTATTATACGGCCTCTTGTTTGCTTTAATTTTTTCTATTCACTTAATCTATCCTTATTTTGCTATTAAATCTTTTTATGGTTTTAAATCATACAAAGGTCTTTATGGTTTAAGTTATTTAAAAGAAAGCTATCCAGACAATTTAAACGCCATCAATTGGATTAATAAAAACATTTCAGATCAGCCAGTTATGCTTGAGGCTGTTGGAGATAGTTATACTACCTTTAATCAAATTTCTGTCACCACAGGTCTTCCCACTGTCCAAGGTTGGATTGTTCATGAGTGGCTTTGGCGAGGTGGTTATGACAAACCAAAACAGCGTCAAGACGATGTTCAGAAAATATATGAAGATACTAACTTAGAAGAAATAAAAAGATTAATTAAAAAATATAATATTAAATATATTTTTGTTGGTAGTAAAGAATATGAGAAATATCCAGATTTAAAAGAAAAAAACTTTAAAGAAATTGATGGGCAAATTATTTTTCAGTCTGGTAAAAGTAAGATTTACCAACTATAGTTAATTTTGTCCATGAAAGATATTTTAGAGGGTTTAAACCCAAATCAAAAAGAAGCAGTTACTTATGTTGGTTCTCCGCTTCTTTTGTTAGCCGGTGCTGGCTCTGGTAAAACTAGAGTTTTAACACATAGAGTTGCCTATTTTATTCAAAAAAAAATAGCCAAACCATCAGAGGTTTTGCTTCTCACTTTCACCAACAAAGCCGCCGAAGAAATGCGACAACGTACTAATAAATTATTACCAACTGTACGGGCTAATCATGATTCACCCCTACAAAAACAAAATATCTTTGCTGGTACTTTCCATTCTTTCTGTTGTCGAGTTTTGCGTGCTGATGGACATAATATCGGGATCCCTCCTTCTTTTGTAATTTATGATTCTGGCGATCAAGAAAACTTAATTAAAAATATTCTCCATGAGTTAGGATTGACCACTAAAGAATTTAAACCTTCAAGTGTTTTGTATTATATCGAAGCTGCTAAAAATTCTCTCCAAACTCCAAAAGATATGGAGGCCCAAGGCCATGGTTTTTGGCAAGAAAATGCTAATAAAATTTACTCTATTTATCAAAAGAAATTGTTTGATTTTCACGCTCTCGATTTTAACGACCTTCTTTTTAAAACAGTTGAACTTTTTTTAGAACATCCAGATGTTTTAAACAAATATCAAGATATTTATAGATTCATCATGGTTGATGAATATCAAGACACCAATCAAATTCAATATATTCTTACTAAACTCTTGGCCCAAAAATATAAACAAATTACTGTCGTTGGCGATGCTTCTCAAGCTATCTATGGTTGGAGAGGTGCCGATTATCGTAATCTTGTCAGTTTTACTACCGATTTTAAAAACACCAAAGTTATTAATCTAGAAGAAAATTATAGGTCAACTCAAATTATTCTCAATGCTGCAAATGCTGTAATTTCTAAAAATAATTCTCATCCAATTTTAAAATTATTTACTAAAAAAGAATCAACGGATAAAATAAAAATTTTTGAAGCTGAATCTGAAGTTATTGAAGCCGATTTTATTGCTGCTAAAGTTAAATTTATTAATGATAACCTAAAAATACCATTAAGAAATATGGCTGTTTTATATAGAATGAACGCTCAATCCCGTGTTCTAGAAGAAGCCTTCTTGCGTCTTAGTGTCCCTTATGTATTGTTGGGAGGTATTCGTTTCTACGAGCGTGCTGAAATTAAAGATATTCTATCAATGCTTCGTTTTACTAGTAATCCTTCTGATCATATTTCAGAAGAAAGAATTGAAAAAGCTTTAGGTAAACGCAAAAAAGCTATTCTTCTTGAACATATTAGCAATATGGAATTAGAAAAACTTTCATCTTTGCAAATTTTAGAATCTTTAGTTGTTAATTCTGGCTACTTAGATAAATTTGATCCAAAAGATGAAGAAGACCAGAAAAGGATTGAAAACATAAAAGAATTAAAATCAGTTGCCACTGCTCATCCAAATTTAGGTGCTTTTTTGGAAAATATTACTTTGGTTCAGCAAGAATACTCTCTTCAAGAAAAAAATAAAAAGAAAGAAAACAGAGATGGAGTTAAGTTGATGACTTTTCACAGTGCTAAAGGTTTGGAATTTGAAGTTGTTTTTTTGGTTGGTTTTGAAGAGGGAATTTTACCTCATTCTCGTTGTTTAATTGATGATTCTCAAGTTGAAGAAGAACGTCGTCTTTGTTATGTTGGCATTACTCGGGCCAAAGATTATCTTTATATTTCCTATGCCACTCGCCGTCTATTTTTTGGTAAAAGCAGTCTCAACGAACCCAGTCGTTTTTTATCTGATATTCCAGGTGAGTTGGTTGAACTGGAAGAAAGTATGGAAATTACTCGTGATTATCGAAATAAAAAAAGTAGAGATAATGATGACTTCATCTACGACCCAGAGATTTATTAAATAATCTATAATAAAGCATTGTATGACCACTAAAATTCTTACCATTAAAGACAAAGAAAAATATAATTCAAAAATCGGCCATCCAGTTCAAACATGGGAATGGGGAGATTTTCAAATTTCTCAAGGTCACACTGTTTATCGTTTTGGAGTTTTTGACGATCAAGACAAAATAAAATCAGCTTATTCAATTAGTTTTCATAAAATTCCTAAAACTAAATTTTCCATTGGAACCATTCTTCGTGGTCCAGAAATTACCGACGAAACAATTCGAAAAGTCACTGAAATTGCCCAAAAAGAAAATGCCATTTTTGTTAAATTTGAGCCAAATATTATTTATAAAAATTTTGATAATTCAAATAATGAAACTATTTTATCTTCGAAACCACAATTTAGTCATCTTGAAAAATCACCTAAAGTTGCCTTTTATCCACATAGTTATTTAGTTGACTTAACCAAAACCGAAAATCAACTTTTAGAATCGATGCATTCCAAAACTCGTTACAATATTCGAGTCGCCAATCGATATGGAGTTGAAACTAAAGAAGAAACTAACGATAAGGGTTTTGAAATTTATTTAAAACTTCTTTTAGACACCACCAAACGTCAAGGTTTTTATTTACACACTGAAAAATATCATCGAGATTTATGGAAAACATTAAAAGACACTGGCATGATTCACATTATGTTGGCTTCTTACCAAAAACAAGTTCTTTCCGCTTTTATGATTTTTAATATTAAAGACAAATTATTTTATCCCTATGGTGCTTCTCTGGATATTAATCGACAAGTTATGGCTCCCACTCTTTTAATGTGGGAAGTAATTAAACTTGGTCAAAAATTAAAATGTAAGAGTTTTGATATGTGGGGTTGTCTTGGTCCACGAGCCAAAGAAAATGAAAATGGTTATGGTTTTCATCGTTTTAAACAAAGTTATGGTGGTCAATTAGTCGAATATGTCGGCACTTATGATTTAGTTATTAATCCACTTTTATACAAAGCCTACAATTCTGTTGATAAAATTCGTTGGAAAATTCTCCGCTTCAAAGCCTCAATTTTAAGAAAATAAGGTAAAATAGACTATGTCCGAACCAAAGATTTCCATGGTCGATTTGGAACATATTGCCAAATTAGCCCGCATTAATTTAACTGAATCAGAAAAAACCATTTTTCTTCCTCAACTCGAATCTGTTTTGGAATACCTCGATGTTTTAAATCAAGTTAATACCGACAATGTTGAACCAACTTTTCGAGTTAACGATCAAAAAAATGTTTTACGAGACGATTTAATTAAAGATTCTTTTGATCAAAAAACAGCTCTTTCTTCTGCTTCAAAAACCCAAGACGGTTATTTTGTTGTCCCTGGAACCATAAAAAAATAAAATGGATTTAAAAAATTTAACTATCACTCAAATTCAAGAATTACTTTTTTCTAAAAAAATAACTGCCGTCGAAATCGTCAATTTTTATTTAGAAAGAATAAAAAAAATTGATTCTCAAATTAAAGCTTTTATAACAGTCACTGAAAAAGAAGCCTTAAAAAAGGCAAAAGTCATAGATGAAAAAATTAAAAAAGGGGAATCGGTTGGAAAATTAGCCGGTGCTGTTATGGCTGTTAAAGATATTTTCTTAACCAAAGATATTAAAAGCACCGCCAGTTCTCAAGTTTTAAAAGGATACATACCTCAATATTCATCAACTGTTTATCAAAAATTAATCGACGAAGATGCCATTATTATTGGTAAAACAAATACTGATCCTTTTGCTTTTGGTGGTTCCACTGAAAATTCTGGTTTTTTTACGACAAAAAATCCTTGGAATTTATCTAAAGTCCCTGGTGGTTCTTCCGGTGGTTCAGCTGCTGCAGTTGCTGCCGACCTTTGTCAATTTGCCCTTGGCACCGACACCGGTGGTTCCATTCGTCAACCAGCTTCTTTATGTGGCATTAGTGGTTTAAAACCAACATATGGTTTAAATTCTCGTTTTGGTATTACTGCCATGGCTTCCTCTTTTGATTGTCCAGGAGTTTTTGCTAAAAATATTGCCGATTTAGCCTTAGTTACTCAAATAACTGCTGGAGTAGATTCAAAAGATGCTACTACTGTTGATAATCCAGTTCCAGATTATTCCAAATTATTAAAAGATGTTAATTTGAAAGGTTTAAAAATTGGTCTTCCAAAAGAATATTTTAGTGATCCAATTAATTCAGAAGTTAAAGACAAAGTTATGTTGGCTGCCAAAGAATTTGAAAAAAAAGGTGCCACTCTGGTCGACATTTCTCTTCCTAGCACCAATCTTGGCATTGCTGTCTATTATGTTTTAGTACCTTCCGAAATCTCTGCTAACATGGCCCGTTACGATGGTATTCGTTTCGGTCAAAACACCGGTAATAATCCAGACATTATTTCTTATTACATGAATACTCGTGGAAAATATATGGAAGCCGAAGTTAAGCGCCGAATTATAATTGGCACTTATGCCCTATCTTCAGGTTATTACGATGCCTACTACACCAAAGCTTCCAAAGTTCGTACCCTTATTAAAAATGAATTTGTAGATGCTCTGAAAAACGTTGATATTATTTTAGCCCCAGTTTCTCCAACCACTGCTTGGGATATTGGTGCCAAAGCCAACGATCCTCTGCAAATGTATTTGGCCGATGCTTTTAGCGTTTGTATTAATGTGGCAGGTATTCCTTCAGTTGCCTTGCCTTGTGGTTTTGATTCTCAAAATCTACCAATTGGTTTTCAATTAATTGGCAACTTTTTTGAAGAATCAAAAATCCTCTCCGTCGCTCACCAATATCAACAATTTACTGATTACCATTTAAAAGAAACTCCCTTGTCAAGGGGAGATGCCCGCAGGGCAGAGGGGTTTTAACTTATTATGAAAATAACTCCAATAATCGGATTAGAAGTCCATGTTGAATTAAAAACTAAATCAAAAATGTTTTGTAGTTGTAGTGCCGAGCATTTTCATGTCGATCCAAACACTCACACTTGTCCAACTTGTCTTGGTCTTCCTGGAGCCCTTCCAGTTCCAAATAAAACTGCCTGTGAATGGTGTATTAAATTAGGTCTAGCTCTTGGTTGTACCCCAAATGAATCTAGTTTTTTTGAAAGAAAAAATTATTTTTATCCAGATTTAGCCAAAGGCTATCAGTTGACTCAGTATGAAAAACCATTTGTAATTAATGGCAAAATTACTGTCGATGGACAAGAAATTCGCATTAATCGCGCTCATATGGAAGAAGACACTGGAAAATCTGTTCATATTATTCAAAATGGTGAAGAATTAACTTTAATCGATTACAACCGTTGCGGCGTTCCTTTAGTCGAAATTGTTTCTGAACCAGATATTACTTCTGCTCAAATGGCCAAAAATTATCTTCTAAAAATTCAACAAATTATCCGATACTTAGGCATTTCCGATGCTGATATTGAAAAAGGCAGTATGCGTTGTGAACCAACCATCAATTTAAAAATCGAAGATAATAACCAAACTTTTTATACTCCATTAGCCGAGATAAAAAATGTTGCTTCTTTAACTGGTGTTCAGAGCGCTATTGATTTTGAATTAAATCGTCAATAGGAAGAATTTAAACAAACTGGTTAAGTTAAATCAAAAACCAACAAAACCACTCGTGGTTGGGATGCTGATAAAAATCCAACTTTTCTTCAACGCGAAAAAGAAGGCTCAGCCGACTATCGCTATTTTCCCGAACCAGATATTCCACATATTGAATTTACCAGATCAGAAATCGAAGCCATTAAAAGTACTATTCCCGAGCTTCCCGATGAAAAAGTTGCCAGATATTTAAACGATTTTGGTCTTAGTGATTATGACGCCAAAACTATTACTGCCGATAAAGATTTTGCCCAAATTTATGAATCAGTTGTTAACTTAAAAGTCGATCAATCTTTTGCCAAATTTGTCGCCAATCTATTTTTAGGATCAATAAAAACTCATCTCAATGAAACTGGAGAAGAATTAAATAAAAATAAAATAAATCCAAAATATTTTTTAAATTTATTCGAATCAGTCCAAAAATCAGAAATTTCAGCAACTGTGGCCAAACAGGTAATCATTGATAGCTATCAAATTGGCCAAGACCCGGTTGAAATTGCCAAAAATAACGGCCTAATTCAAGTTTCCGACACTGGTACTATTGAAAAATTAGTCCAAGAGGTGATTGCTTCCAATCCAAAAGCCGTCGAAGACTACAAAAAAAATCCTATGTCTATTGGCTTTTTGGTCGGTCAGCTAATGAAACTTTCCAAAGGTTCTGCTAATCCTCTATTAGCCAAAGAAGTTCTTGAAAAACTTTTGTCTTAATCTAATTTTTAATTTCTTGACTTTCACCTAAAACTAGGTAAAATATTGCCATGTTCAGAACGTCGCGTTTTGAAACATAAAAAAGAACTTTTACATCGCTGCCAAGCAATAATACACATAGGAGGGCCAAATATGGTTCATGATTTTATTATAAATTCCATTGAAAACGTTTATAATCACAAGACTGTCGAAACCAAAAAAAATTATGAAGAAGAAATCAATGATTTAGAAATTGAAAGAATGGTTTTAATTTTTATCATTGATGATATAAATAATAATTGTCGTTTCGGCAATAAAAATAGTAACAACAGTGTTACTTATAAAAGTAAACATTTAATCAAAGAGGTTAAAGCTAAGGAAGCCCCTATCAGTTTGGAACGGAAATGTGTTGAAACCCTTAAGGGCTTAGGCATTAAAGCCGAAAAAGACTGGAATTCCATTACTGTATATCTAGATAACTAAAACAAATCGCTGGCAGCGATGTAATAAAACCTCAAAAGAGGATTAATGATAATTTATTGTCATTTTTCTTTTTTCGGGGCTTTTTTTTGATAAACTAACCTAGTGATCAATCAATCTTTTTTATCCGAATATCAAAAATTAAACCCCGAGCAAAAAACGGCTGTCGACACCATTGAAGGTCCAGTTATGGTTATAGCTGGCGCTGGTACTGGCAAAACTCAAACCATCGCTCTTCGCATTGCCAACATTCTCCTTCAAACCCAAATTCTTCCCCAAAACATTCTTTGTCTAACTTTCACCGATACTGGCACCATTGCTATGCGCGAACGTTTAACTAAAATTATTGGCTCCGACGCCTATAAAGTCCGTATTTACACTTTTCATTCTTTTTGTAATGAAGTTATAAAAAATAATCCGGAATATTTCATTTTTGCCAAAAATATTAAAAATATTGAAGAAGTCGAAAGAGTTGAACTTATCCAAAAATTAATTTCTTCTCTTAAAAACGGTTCACCCCTAAAACCCTGGGGTGATTCATTTTTCTATCAACGCGACATTATTTCGGCAATTCAGTCACTCAAAAAAGAGGGTATTAATTCAGACCTTTTATTAAAATTAATTAATAATCAACTTAAATTTTTGGAAAAAAATAAAGATTTAATTGAAAAACTTTTATCAATCAGATTTAGTAAAAGTATAGAAGCCGATATTTTGCCTGTTTTTGAACAAATTTTGATCGAAAGTAAAGAAATTTCCACTGAAGTTTATAATCATCTTTTATCTCTCAAAATTCTCTATGAACATGGTGGCTTTGATGTTGGCGCCGCCAAAAATCCCACTGTCAATTTTAAAAACGAATTAAAAAACTTTTTTGAAGGATTAATTAAAGATTCTCAAAAACAACTTGAACTTCACTCTGTTTATTCTCGTTATCAACAAGAATTAAAAACTCAAGGTCTCTACGATTTTGACGACATGATTCTTTTGGTTTTAACTGCTTTCAAAGAAAATCCAGATCTCTTACTTCAATATCAAGAAAAATATCAATATCTCTTAGTTGATGAATATCAGGACACCAATTCGGCTCAAAATGAAGTCATCGATCAGATTGGTTTCTATTATAAAAATCCAAACATTTTTGTTGTCGGCGATGACGATCAATCAATTTTCCGTTTTCAAGGCGCTTCTATTGAAAATGTCTACAGTTTTTATAAAAAATATAATCCACTTCTTGTTGTTCTAAAAAATAATTATCGTTCTCATCGATTAATTCTAGAATCTTCCGAAAGTGTTATTAAAAATAATAAAAATCGTATTGCCAATTTTATTGATAAAATCGACAAAAGTTTAAGTTCAAAAGTTGATTTTGATGCTACCCCAATCAATCTCTTTAAAAGCCAAAGTCTTAATGAAGAAAGCTTTTTTGTGGCCACCAAAATTAAAAAATTATTAGAGTCGGGGACTGATCCTCAACAAATTGCCGTTCTTTATCGCAATAATAACGACATTTTTGATCTAATTGAACACTTCAAAAATCTTGGTATTAAATATCAATTAAACATTGATAAAAATATTCTTGAAAATAAATATATTTCTCAATTAATATTTTTATTAGAATTTATTGTCAATTCCGAAAAAAGTGATCTACTCTATAAAGTTTTGGCTTCAAATTATCTAAAAATCCCCTCCTTCGATTTATTTAAATTAACTCACTTCGCTTTTAAAGAAAAAATAAATTTAGTTTCCTTACTTTTTTCCGCTTCCAATTTTTCCAAAGTAAAACCAGAATTATCACCAGTTGGAATTAAAAGAATTAAAAAATTTGTCAAACGCATCACTTTGGCCAAAAAATGGCTTGAAAATTTAAGCACCGACAGATTTTTTAATAAAGTTATTCGTCGTTTTCATTATCTTCAATTTGTTTTAGCCAGCAACAATCTTGAGTTAATTAATTTTCTTAACACTTTTTATTCTGAATTCAAAAGATTGGCCTTGGAAAAAGAATATTCACTTCGTGATTTTTTAAATTATTTAGAGTTAATCAAAGAAAATTCTCTTTCTTTGTCGGCTCCAATTATTAGTGGTGATTCAATCAAATCAATTAAATTAATGACTGTCCATCGCGCCAAAGGTTTGGAGTTTGAACATGTCTTTTTATATAAATGTGTCGACAAAAAATGGGGTAATGTCACCAATCAAAATAAATTAAAACTTCCGCTGGGAATTTTAAAATTAGAAATGGCCATTTTGGAAAACGAAAGAGCCGACGAAGACGAACGCCGTCTATTCTATGTCGCTTTGACTCGTGCTAAAAAACAAATTTACATCTCTTATTCCATCAAAAATGAGAGTGGTCGCGATCAACTTCCTTCCATGTTTCTATCTGAAATTGACCCTTCTATGATTGAAGAAGTTGAAGATATTAATATAAACAGCGAAAATGCTCTTAAAAATATTTTCCCAGCCAGTGTTCCAAAAATTGATATCAATGCCGATTTTAACGATTACCTAGTCGATTACCTAAAAAATCATTACAAATTTAATATCACCCATCTTAATTCTTATCTTCGTTGTCCTTTTTGTTTTTATCACAAAACTATTCTCAGAATTCCTGGTGTTCGAGACAAACACTCCAGTCTTGGTTCGGCTGTTCATGATTCTCTTTCCTTTTTACTTGACACTCTTCGTTTGGAAAATAAATTAATTAATCCAGACGAATTAGTTTCTCATTTTGTCGAAAGTCTTAAAAAAGAAAAACTTTCCAAAGATGATCAATCAGAAGCTCTTCATAAAGGTGAGGAATTATTAAGAGAGTATTATTCCAATTATCAAGAATCTTTTAACATCAGTACTGTCACCGAATTTGATTTTGCTCCAAATAATGTTCATTTAGATTCCATCCCTATCACTGGTAAAATCGATAAAATCCAAATTTCTGATAATAAAATTAATGGCAAACTTGAAGTTGAGGTGGTCGATTTCAAAACCGGCAATCCAGATGGAAAATACAAAGAATTATCCAAAGACGGGGATTATTTTCGCCAATTGGTTTTTTATAAAATTCTTGCCGATCTTGATTCGACTTTTAAATATGTGGTCACTAAAGGTACTATTGATTTTGTTCAAAAAAGTAAAACCAGAAATAAATTTATTCAAAATTCTTTTGAATTTTCAGAAGAAGATATTAATAATCTTAAAAAATTAATTAAAGAAACTTATCAAAAAATTATTAGTTTAGAATTCAATATTATTGGTGAAGACTGCCAGGACAAAGATCATCTTCATTCACTTAAAAAATAAACATGAAACTCAAAATAAAACGTTTTGATAAAAATCTTCCTCTTCCAGTTCATAAAACCAGCGGAGCTGTGGCTGTTGATCTTTATTCTCGTCTAGATGTCGATATTGAATCTAAAGAAATTACCTACATTCCTATGAACGTGGCTATTAAAGTTCCAGATGGTTATTTTGTTTTACTGGCTCCTCGCAGTTCAACTCACAAACTTGGCATTCAAGGAATCAATGGAGTAGGAATAATGGATAGAGATTATTGTGGAAATGAAGATGAATATCATTTTGCTGTTCGTAATTTTACCGATTCCCCAATCCACATTGAAAAAGGCACTCGTTTGTGTCAATTATTATTAATCAAATGCGAAAACTTCGAGTTCGACGAAGTCGATGACATGGAAGAAATTAGTCGCGGCGGCTTCGGCACAACTGGGGTAAAATAAACTATGACCTTTGTTTACATCCTCTTAACTCTAATTCTCACCGCCATGCTTTTTTTGATTCTCAAATCAAAAAAAACTAATTCCGATGATTTATCAAAAGAAATCTCTAACTCTTTAAACCAAATTTTCCCTGAAGTTTTGAAAAATGCAAATCAACAATTAATCACTATGGCTGATCAAAAAATTGGTACCGACTTAAATAACAAGAAACAGGCGATTGAAGAATTGGTCAACAGAGCCCTAACCGAAATCACCAAAAATAATACCAAAATGGAAGAAGTCGAAAAAAATCGCATTGGTTCTTTTTCCGCTTTAACCGAAAAAATGGAAGAGCAAAAACTTCTTACACATCAGTTAAGAACTACTGCTGAAGGACTCAAATCAGTTTTAAGTAATAATCAAATGCGTGGCGCTTTTGGCGAGCAAGTGGCCGAAGATTTATTAAAAATGTCTGGTTTTGTCAGTGGTCTTAGTTATGACAAACAGGTCAGTGGTGACTCTTCTAGGCCCGATTTCACTGTTTACATGCCCGATGGTATGAAGATCAATGTCGATTCCAAATTCCCCTACCAAAATTTAGTCAAAATGAGTGAGGCCGACGGCAAAGAAGAAAAAGAAAAATTCAAAAAACTTTTTGAGCAAGATATTAAAAGCAAGGTTAAAGAGGTGACCAGTAGGGAATATATTAATCCCGAAAAAAATACTGTTGATTTTGTCATTTTATTTATTCCAAATGAAATGATTTTTAGTTTTATTTATGAGCGTTTTCCTGACCTTTGGCAAGATGCTATGAGTAAAAAAGTTATCCTCGCCGGTCCTTTTAGTTTCACTGCCATTTTGCGTATGGTCCACCAAGCCTATGACAATTTTCGTTACCAAAAAAATGTCGCCAACATCATTGGCTACATTAAAAAATTCGCCGAAGAGTTTGATAATTACAATAAAAGTTTTAAAGATATTGGAAGTGGCATTGATGCCTTGCAAAAGAAATATACTGCCGTCGACACTACTCGCACCAAGCAATTAGTTAAAATTGTTAATAAAATTAAAACCGAAGAAACTGATTCAAATTTAAAGCTTCATGAATAGTAAATTTTTCTACTTTTCATTATCTTTTGCTTCTATTTTTCTAATTTTTGTTAACACTGTTTCTCCAGATTCTCTTTGGTCAAAAATCGTTTTTTTCTTTATCATTTTTTGTGGACTTCTCTCTATTTCTTATATTTTTTTCCAAAAACACAAATTAAATTTAATTTTATCTTTCTATTTACTTTCATTAATTTTATTTTTATTTTTTCATCAATTCAATTTATTAAATCTAATTATTCTCACTGCTCTTTTAATCACTATAATATTTTTAACTAAGTCAGAAAAGAAAAAATATAAGTCTTGATTCATAGTCTTTTGGAGAGTATACATAGCTTAGTAATCTTTTTTCACCAAGCGAAAAAATAATTGCTCATAATTTAACAATTTACCCATATTTTTTAAAATTATTCCTGTAAGGGATTTATATAAACAAACAATTCTTAAAAAGATCAAAGAAAGGAGAATATCATGTTTGGATTTAATAAAAAAAAGATCGACCCAAACTGTGCCGAAGAAATTCTTAGAAGAAGGCAGGAATCTTTAGTAATAATAGAGGAAGAAACAGGAGTTTCAAATATTGCTAGAAGTTATGCTAACAACGATAAGGTTGATCGTCTGATAAAACACCTTATTGAAGGTACTGACGACGATCTTTATCGCGCTCTCTGCATGTTGGAAATTCCAAAAACCAAAGAAAATGCAGAAAAAGTGAGAAATGCTTCCACGGAAGTTAAAAAAGTAAAATAATATGGGTGAAAAACACAAAAAAGAGCCGACAAATGAGTTGTGTACAAACACAAAACATCTGCCGGCTTTAAATTTACCTCTTGACACCAATTAGCACTCGGTCTATTATATTGCTAATATGTCCGATTTAACTCAAAGACAAATAAAAATACTTAAATGTATTATCGAGGAATTTATTGAAACCGCTGCTCCAATTGGTTCAGAAACCCTCGAAAAGAAATATTCTTTAGGTATCTCTTCTGCCACTATCAGAAATGAAATGATGGCTCTTACTCAGCTTGGATTTCTAAAGAAAGGTCATCTTTCTTCAGGAAGAGCTCCAACCTCAATGGGTCTTAAATATTACGTTCGTAATTTAATGACTCCAAAGAATCTTTCTGTCAGCGACGAAATTGGCGCTAAAGAAAAAGTCTGGGAATACCGAAATGAATTTGATCGATTATTGCGTGAAACCACTAAAGAATTGGCCGGTCGCACTCGTTCTATGGCTATTGCCACCACTGATCATGGCACTATCTATAGTTATGGAGCTTCGAATTTATTAGAAGAACCAGAATTTTTTAATATTGATGTTACTAAAACCGTTTTATCTTTAATCGATAATGCTACTTTTTGGTATGAAATTATCAATAAAGCTGGCAATCTCAATTCTGAATCTCCAGAAATAGTTCACCTTTTAATTGGAGAAGATCTTGGATTAGAATTTTTAGAGCCTTGTGGTTTTGTTTATCAAAACTATGAAGCTGGTCCTCATCGAGGTATTGTTGGTGTTATAGGTCCTGCTCGTTGCCGTTATCCTTACGTAGTTCCTGTTGTTGATTATTTCGCTGAACTACTTTCAACTATTAGTCGTTAATAATCCTTATGCCAAAAGATAAAAAAATAAAAAATACTACTCAAGACGAAATAAATCTTTTGTCTGACAAATTAGCCAGATCTTTGGCTGATTATTCAAATTTAGAAAAAAGAATAGAATCTCAACGCCAACTTTTTGTTACTTTAGCCACTACTTCTATCTTAAGTAAAATGATTGAAGTTTTAGATGATTTTTATCTAGCTCAAAATCATCTTCAAGACCCTGGTCTTCAAATGGCCATCGATAAATTTAATTCAGTTTTAAAAACTGAAGGTTTAGAAGAAATTAACCCTCAAAAATTAGAATTTGATCCTCAATCTATGGAGTGTATTCAGGCAGTCGACGGCCCAGAGAACTTTGTAGTTGAAGTCAAAAAATTAGGTTATAAATTAAACGGTCATTTAATAAGACCTGCCCAAGTTTCAGTCGGCAAGTCTGGTGACCAAAATATTATTAATTAATTATTATTAAAACTATGTCAAACAAAATAATCGGAATCGATTTAGGTACAACTAACTCCTGCGTTGCTGTTATGGAAGGCGGAGTTCCAAAAGTTATCATCTCTTCAGAAGGTCGCAACACTATCCCTTCAGTGGTTGAACCAGTCAAAAAATTAGTTGGTGATTTAGCTAA